>QNDJ01000112.1 GCA_003644825.1 Candidatus Zhuqueibacterota bacterium
AAAAAGAGATGGGTAAAAACCTGAAAAAAAGATTTTTAAGTTTCACAGAATTAATTTATCCTGATGAAATAACTTCAATTAAAATAAAAACTAATGAAATCGAAAAAAAATTTACCGAAAAAGGAAAAAGAAAAGTAAACATAGACCCGGGATACATCTCGGAATCAAAACTTATCCTGGCAACCACAAAAAATTACTCTCATAGAATTTACCTTAACAATGGAATATATGGAGACCTTCACCTTATATTTAAAAATGGAAGATTTAATCCTCAACCCTGGACATATCCTGATTATAAAGAAAAATTTAATCTATCTTTTTTTGAAAAAGTTAGAGAAAAATACAAAGATGATTTAAAAAACGACAATCTTTTAGAACAAAAAATTACATATAAATCCTCTGGCGTTGATATTGATGAAAAAGAAAAAAGTATGGAACTTGTTAAGCCTGTAATTAAAGAAACATACAACAAAAATGTGCTTGCAGATTTCGGTAAATTTGGGGGTTTTTATCATTTAGATATAAAAAATTATAAAGACCCCGTTATTGTTTCATCGGTTGATGGAGTTGGAACAAAGTTAAAAATCGCCGTTTTAATGAAAAAACACGATACCGTTGGAGTTGACCTTGTCAATCATTGCGTTAACGATATTCTTTGCTGTGGGGCAAAACCTTTATTTTTTCTCGATTACATCGCCAGTGGAAAACTAAAAGCAAACACTATACTTGAAATTATCAAAGGATTCTCAAAAGGATGCATAGAAAATAAATGTGTTCTTATAGGGGGAGAAACTGCTGAAATGCCAGGATACTATGAAGAAGGTGAAATCGACCTCATGAGTAAAATAGTAGGTATTGTTGAAAGAGAAAAAATAATTGATGGAAATAAAATAAAAAAAGGAGATGTATTAATTGGTTTAAGATCAAACGGGTTACACACAAATGGATACTCTCTTGCAAGAAAAGTTTTTTTCGAAATAGCAAAATTCAACATCGATTCATACATAGAAGAACTCGGTTTAACATTAGGTGAGGAACTCATCAAAACTCACATATCTTATTTAAGCAGTGTATACCCCCTTGTTGAAAATGGGTTAATAAATGGTATAGCTCATATTACGGGTGGTGGAATTCACGGAAATGTATCCAGATTGTTAAGTAACGAATTAAAAGAAGAAATTTTCTGGGATAGCTGGGAATGGCTCCCTGTCTTCAAAATTATTCAGAAAATTGGTAAAATTGAAGTTGAAGAAATGAGAAAAACATTTAATCTTGGTATCGGACTGATACTGATTACTTCTAAAAATAATTCTCAAATAATATTAAACAGATTGGAAAAACATAACCTGAATGCAAAAATAATCGGAATCATTAAAAAATCAGATGATTAGTATTATAGTTATAATAATATGCTCTTATATTGTAGGTTCTATTCCAACAAGTATTATAGCAGGAAAACTATGGAAAGGAATAGATATAAGAAACTATGGAAGTGGAAATGCAGGAGCTACAAATGTATTCAGAGTTCTTGGCTGGAAAGCTGGAGTAATTGTTGGTATATTTGATATATTTAAAGGATTATCTGCCCCAATTTTTATTGCTAAAATTTTAATAGACCCTCTTCCCTTTGATTATCAACTTATACAAATAATAGCAGGAGTTGCAGCTGTTTTTGGACATATATGGACCATCTTTGCCGGTTTTAAAGGAGGAAAGGGGGTCCTTACTGCTGCTGGCATGATTTTAGGATTAGCTCCAGTTGCTACACTAATATGTATAGGAATATGGGGGATTATATTTTTCATTACAAGATATGTTTCCCTTGGTTCTATATGTGCTGCTATTTCTTTACCGATTGTAATAATGGTGGAAAAATATGTATTTGGTCAGAACATTCATAGTGTACTCCTGTTTTTCACAATATTTATCGGGTTATTAATAATTTTTACACACAGGTCAAATATAAAAAGACTTATAAATGGAACCGAGAACAGATTTAAAAAAACCTGAAAATATAGTTATTCTTGGAGCAGGCAACTGGGGTACAACCGTTGCTCTTCATCTTTATGAAAAAAACTATCCGGTCGGTTTGTGGGAATACAACAAAAAATATTATAAAGAACTTATAAGATTTAGAGAAAACAGGAGATTCCTGAAAGGATTTCCAATCCCTGAAAAAATTGAAATTTATAACATACTCGAAGAAGCCGTTAAGGAAAAAGATATTATAATTTTTGCTATTCCTTCCCATTCTGTCAGAAATGTTTTATACAAACTTAAAGACATAATAAAAAAAGATAAAATCAAGATAGTTAGCCTCGTCAAAGGAATTGAAAATAACACCCTTATGCTTATGTCTCAGGTTATTAAACAGGTTATACCTGAATTTGATGAAAAAAATTACATAGCATTATCAGGTCCCAGTTTTGCAAATGAGGTAGCCCGAAAGATTCCTACTGCTATCGTGTCCGCATCAAAAAGTATCACTTCTGCAAAAAAAATACAAAAAATATTTATGACACCAGCATTAAGAGTTTACGTAAATGATGATATTACCGGAGTAGAATTAGGAGGTGCACTAAAAAATGTGATAGCTATAGCTGCAGGAATTTGCGATGGAGTGGGTTTTGGAGAAAATACAAAAGCCGCATTAATCACAAGAAGTGTTGTTGAAATTACAAGACTGGGAACTAAAATGGGGGCAAAAATAGAAACATTCTCTGGATTATCAGGAATAGGTGACCTTATTCTGACCTGTATGGGAAAATTAAGCAGAAACAGATTTCTTGGTGAAGAAATCGGAAAAGGTAAAAAACTTGAAGATGTCCTTAATAGTATGGTTATGATTGCTGAAGGTGTAAAAACTGCAAAATCTGCATATTTTCTGGCAAAAAAATTTAACGTTGAAACTCCGATAATGGAAAAAGTGTATAAAGTATTATTCGAAGGTGAAAATCCCGAAAAAGCCGTTAATGACTTAATGACAAGACAACCAAAAGCAGAAATTCAGAATCTATAAATCGGGTAATATATATTCCAAATTTAAGAAATTAAAAAACAGGAATGTCAAAAATGGAGTGGGTTTATATTGAAAATATTTCAGAATATGAAGGAAAAGAAGTTGAAATTAAGGGCTGGCTTTATAACAAAAGGTCTGGTGGTAAACTGTTTTTCCTTCTTGTAAGAGATGGAACAGGAATTATTCAGGCAGTTGTTGTAAAAGGCGAGGTAGATGAAAAAACCTTTAACCTATGTGAAGAGTTAACTCAAGAATCCTCATTAATTGTAAGAGGAAAAATAAATGCTGACAGAAGAGCTCCTGGTGGTTTTGAGATACAGGTAAAAGAAATTGAGCTTGTTCATCTTGCTAAAGATTATCCTATAACTCCAAAACCCCATGGCATAACATTTCTTCTCGATTTAAGACATCTGTGGTTGAGAAGTAGAAAACAACAGGCAATACTGAGAATAAGACACGAAGTTATTAGAGCTCTCAGAGACTACTATGACGAAAGGGGATTTGTTCTTATTGATGCCCCTATATTTACCCCTTCAGCCTGCGAAGGAACAACAACATTATTTGAAACCCAGTATTTCGGAACATCAGCATACTTAACCCAGAGCGGGCAATTATACGAAGAAGCAGGCGCAATGGCTTTTGGTAAAGTTTACTGTTTTGGTCCAACCTTCAGGGCTGAAAAATCCAAAACAAGAAGACATTTAACCGAATTCTGGATGCTTGAACCCGAAGTTGCTTATTACGACCTTGATGATAATATGGATTTAGCTGAAGATTGTATTTCATACGTTGTTCAGAGAGTTCTTGACAGAAAAAAAGAAGAACTTAAAATTATCGAAAGGGATACATCAAAACTGGAAAAAGTAGTAAAACCATTTCCGAAGATTTCCTATACAGAAGCTGTAAACATCCTGAAAAAAAACGGAATCGAATTTGAATGGGGAAATGATTTTGGAGGTAAAGATGAAACTATCATCTCGAATCAGTTTGAAAAACCGGTTTTTGTTCACAGGTTTCCTGCAGCAATCAAGGCTTTTTATATGAAAAGAGACCCTCTGGATGAAAAACTTGCCCTTGGATGTGACCTTCTCGCTCCAGAAGGATATGGTGAAATTATTGGAGGCGGGCAAAGAGAAGACAGTTTAGAAATCCTTGAAAAAAGAATTAAAGAGCACAATCTTCCCCGGGAAGCATTTGAATGGTATTTCGACCTGCGAAAATATGGAAGTGTGCCCCATTCCGGTTTCGGAATAGGCCTGGAAAGAGTGGTTGCATGGATATGCGGATTGAGTCATTTAAGGGAAGCAATACCATTCCCGAGAACTATATACAGGCTTTCACCTTAAAAAAGTTCTTTGTTAATAATCCTGGAAATGTTATATTAAAAACTTAAACAAATCGAAATAAAATTTGCTCTAAATTTGTGTAAATCTTAAAATTTTTTATTTATTAAATGAATAGAAAACCCATTATTGGTGTTATTGGAGGTGGTTTTTGCACAACTGAAATATCAGAAATAGCAGAAAAAGTAGGTGAGAAAATCGCTGAAAAAGGTGCTATATTAATATGTGGGGGACTCGGCGGTGTAATGGAGGCTGCCTGTAAAGGTGCAAAAAATAAAAACGGAATAACTATTGGTATTTTACCCGGAAATGATATTAACGATGCAAATCCTTATGTAGATTTTCCTGTTGCTACAGGAATGGGATTTGCCCGTAATATTATTATCGTATGGACAGCCCAATGCCTGATTGCAATTAATGGAAAATACGGCACATTGTCTGAAATTGCCTATGCCCTTGCTTTTAATAAACCAGTAGTGGGATTAAAAACACATAAAATCGAAGGAAACCTGATAGAAGCCAGATCGCCTGAAGATGCTGTGGAACTCGCTTTTAAAATGATAAAAATTTAACACCTGAAAAAAAGTAGTTGCAGGATTAACAAAAATTCCAGGAGAAATAAAATGGATGTTTCTGCAAAAATTACCGTTTCAGGCCTGGTTCAAGGAGTAGGATATAGATATTTTACATACTATAAAGCAAAGGAACTCGGTTTAAAGGGATATGTAAGAAATTTATATAACGGTAATGTCGAAGTTGAAGTTGAAGGCGATAGAGGTAGCATTGAAATACTTATTAAAGAATTAAAAATCGGACCAAGGCTCTCAAATGTAAGGGACTTAAAAATTGAATGGAAAAAATATTCAGGCAAATACCGCTCTTTTGATATAACTTATTAAAACCTGGAGGTTAAATGGAATTAGAACAATTTATAAGAAATGTTCCTGATTTTCCTAAAAAAGGTATAGGATTCAAAGATATTACTACTCTTCTAAAAAAAGGTGATGCTTTTAAAGAAGCGATTGACAGAATATATGAAAACTTCAAATCTTCCCGGGTTGACTCTGTAGCGGGAATAGAAGCAAGAGGATTCATAATAGGGGCAGCTCTTGCATATAAATGGGGCATTGGTTTCATTCCTATTAGAAAACCCGGAAAACTTCCAGCAAAAACAGTAAAAGAAGAATATTCTCTCGAATATGGAACCGATGCTGTTGAAATGCACATTGATGCTATAAAAAAAGGTGAAAAAGTACTTCTGGTTGACGATTTACTTGCAACTGGAGGAACAATTAAAGCATCTTGTAACCTAATTGAGAAATGTGGTGGAATAGTTGCAGGAATTGCTTTCCTTGTTGAATTAAATTTCCTGAATGGAAGAAAAAAAATCAACAAGTATGATGTTTTTTCTTTAATTAAATTCAAAAATGAGTAAGATATATTAAAATATATATTGAATCATAATAATCTCAGCACCTTAAATAATTCAAAAGAAACCAATATGAAAGTGGTAATTCAAAGAGTAAAATCAGGAAGTGTTAAAATTAATAATAAGATAAAAGGTAAAATAGATTACGGTATGGTAATTTTACTCGGTGTTGCAGATGATGACAATGAAGAAGATGCAAAGTTTTTAGCTGAAAAATGTGTTAATTTAAGAATCTTCAGGGATGAAAATGAAAAAATGAATCTTTCACTTCTTGATATTAATGGAGAAATTCTGTCAATTTCTCAATTCACTCTTTATGCTGATACAAGAAAAGGAAGAAGACCAAGCTTCATTAAAGCTGCAAATCCTGAAAAAGGTGAATATTTGTATAAAATGTTCAATAACTACCTGCAAAAGTATGGTATAAAAGTAGAAACAGGTGAATTCGGAGCTATGATGGATGTAGAGCTTATCAATGATGGACCAGTTACAATTATTATCGATTCTA
>QNDJ01000113.1 GCA_003644825.1 Candidatus Zhuqueibacterota bacterium
ATATTATTTAATCTATTTCCTTTATTTGAACCGACTGATAGAAAAACAATTGACATTATTTATTTTTGCTCCTTTCAATTTCGATTTCTACATAATCCAGAATACCATTAACAGGTGGTCGCAACTTTCTCACTTTCACCACTACGTCTTCTATCTCTATTTGTTTCAATATCTTCTGGGCAATTTCTTCAGCGATTCGCTCAATTAACCTGAAACTTCCATTAACAATCACAGATTCAACAATATTAAATATCCTTCTATAATCAATAGTATCTTTTAAGTTATCAGTTTTACCTGGAAGAGTAGTGTCAACTTTTAATTCAACATCAACCTGAAATTGACTCCCAACGTGCCGTTCAGAAGCACTATTACCGTGGTACCCATAAAAAGAAATATTTTTAAGGCGAATAGAATCCAACTTATTTTATTATTCCCCTTTTACTACTCTTTATAAAACGAACAATTTCATTAACTTCTTTTGTTTTTTCAATTTCTTTTTCAATAATTTCTAAAGCCTGAGAAACATTCAGACTTGAGCGATAAATAAACTTATATACCTTTTTTATAATTTCGATAGCCTCTCTGGAAAACCCTCTTCTCTTCAATCCGACAATATTAAGCCCACAATAAGTTAATGGTTCTTCTGCTGCAAGAATATAAGGCGGAACATCCTTTGGAACCCTGTATCCCCCTCCTATAAAAGAGTGTTTACCTATTTTAACAAACTGATGTATGGGAACAATTCCACCAACTATTGCAAAATCATCAATTTCTACATGCCCTGCCATATTCACTGCATTAGCAAGAATCACATTATCCTTAATTACACAATCATGAGCTATATGAACATAAGCCATAACCAAACAATTTTTACCCACAACTGTTTTACCGGAATACTTCGTTCCCCTGTTAATAGTTGCATATTCCCTTATTGTTGTATTGTCTCCAATCCTGAGGATTGTTTCTTCTCCGGTAAATTTCAGGTCCTGGGGAATAGTTCCAAGCACAGCACCGTGAAATATATTACACCCCTTACCAATTGAAGTGCCAGAAGATATAACAACACCTGAGCCTATTTTAGTATTTTCACCTATAATAACGTTTTTTTCTATTATTGAAAATGGACCAATGGATACATTATCACCTATTTCAGCTTCCTTCTTTACAATTGCAGTGGGATCAATATTTCTCATTAATTGTTTAATCACCAAGTTTATTTATTAACAATCGCTGCCATCATTACCGCTTCACAAACAACTTTATTGTCAACGAAAGCTTTACCTTTCATTGTGAAGGTATTTCTTATTTTTCTTAATAAATTAAGCTCAAAAATCAACTGGTCACCTGGATATACAGGTTTTATAAATCTAACTTTATCCAGTCCCATAAAATAAACAAGTTTGTCTTCAGGATTATCCATTGTATTTAATAGAAGTATTCCACCGACCTGCGCCATTGCCTCCACTATAAGAACGCCCGGCATAATTGGATGTCCGGGAAAATGACCCTGAAAAAAAGGCTCATTATATGTAACATTCTTACAGCCAACAATTCTTTTCTCCATATCAAGTTCCAGAATTTTATCTACCAGCAGAAAAGGATATTTATGAGGCATTATTTTGCTAATGGCATTAATATCAAAAACAATTCCATCCCTTGATACAGTTTGATATTTTACGGTTAATTGTTTTTTTTCATACAGTTTTCTAAGGTTTTTTACAAATTCTATATTGCTTTTATGCCCTATCCTTGCTGCAAGAATCTGTGCTTTTAACGGAATACCAACAAGAGTAAGGTCACCAAGAAGGTCAAGAAGTTTATGTCTGCAGGGTTCATTTTTGAACCGGAGTTCCTTTCCATTTAAGATTCCATTTTTTCCAAATGAAACCTTTTCATCTATATTAAGTTTTCGTTTTATTCTGTTTATGTCAGCCGGTGTAAGTTTTCTATCCACTATAACAATAGCATTGTCCAGGTTTCCTCCTTTTATTAATCCCTGTTCATGGAGCATTTCAACTTCATTGAGGAAACAAAATGTTCTTGCCGGGGCAAAATCCTTTATAAATTCTTCTTCAAGAGAAAAAAGACCGGTGTGCTGACTCCCGAGGGCTGGAATCTTATAATCTATCATAACAGTAATTCTGAAATCATTTAAGGGAAGAGCAACAATTTCAACTTCATTTTCTTCATCTTTATATGATACAGTTTCATCCACAACAAGAAAATTTCTTGGAACCTTCTGGTCTTCAAATCCAGCTTCATTAAGAACATTAACAAAAGGAAGAGCACTTCCATCTCCGACCGGGGGTTCATTTGTATTTATCTCAATAATGAGGTTATCAATCTGAAGTCCTGCAACTGCTGCAAGAACATGTTCAACAGTATGAACCTGAACCCCGTTTTTCCCAAGAGTTGTACCCCTTGAAATATCAACAACATTATCAATCAGAGCTGGTATTTCAGGTTTTCCATCAAGGTCAGTCCTAACAAATTTTATCCAGGTATCCGGGGGTGCAGGTTTAAAATGAAGAATCGTTTTATTCCCGGTATGAAGCCCTATACCTGAGTATTCAACCGACCTTTTAATTGTTCTCTGAGTAGTAATCATCTTTACCTCAAATAAATTATATATTAAAATATATAATTTACTTACTATTTATTTTTTTCTCAAGTGTTTTGATTTTTTTAAATAATTCAGGCAGCTTGTTAGAGCAGGCTTCTCTTTTTCTTGCTTGTTCATGTAATCGTGCAGGATATCCAGAAATTGTTATATTTTCCTTTTTAAAGGACTTTGTAACGCCGGCCTGGGCTCCGATTCTGACACCGTTACCTATTTTTATATGACCTACCAAACCTGCCTGACCACCAATTGATACTCTTTCTCCTATTTGTGTACTACCGGATATTCCAACCTGGGCCGCAATGGCGGTATTCTTTCCAATAACAACATTATGAGCAATATGAATGAGATTATCCAATTTGGTGCCTGACCTTATAATTGTTGCACCCATTGTTGCCCGATCAATAGCACAATTTGCGCCTATCTCAACATCATCTTCGATTATAACTCTACCAAGTTGAGGAATCTTGATATATCTGTCTTTATCAAACACATATCCAAATCCATCACTTCCGATAACTGCTCCAGGATGAATAATTACGTTCCTCCCTATTATTATATTCTCTCTAATAGTTACATTAGGATAAATTTTTGTATTTTTTCCGATCTTTACATTGTTGCCAATGTATACATTTGGGAAGATAACTACATCATCTTCTATCTCACAATTTTTTCCAATAAAAACGAAATTTCCAACCGCAACGTTTTCACCCAATTTGCAGTTTTCGCATATAGTAGCAGACGGGTGGATAACCTTCTGGATATCTTCTTCTGGTGGGTTAAAAAATTGAAAAACTTTTAAAAATGCCAGACAAGGTTCCTGAACTTTAATCAGGTTTTTCCCCTCAGCAGATATTGATTTATCTACAATAAATGCTGACGCCTTACTTTTTTGAAGAAACTTATAGTATCTTCTATTCGCTAAAAAAGTAATATCACCTTCTTCAGCTTCTTCAATTTTAGCAACTCTTTTAATAACAATTTCACCATTTCCAGCCACATCTCCATTTATGAGTCTGGCAATTTCATTAACCGTTATCTCCATAATTTATTTTTTGGTACCTTTGTTTAACTCATCAATCACTTTTTTAGTGAGGTCATATTTATCTTTATCTTTAACGAAAAGTATAGCTCCATTGGCTGAATCAAACACCCAGTCATAATTTTCATCTTTAGCAATTTTATTTATAACCTGTTGAGTTTTCTCGATTATTGGCTGCATTAACTGGTCCTGGCGTTTTGCAAGTTCACCTTCAGGCCCGAGTTTTTCCATATATGTCTGCTGAATCTTTACTGATAATGCCTGGAGTTCTTTTTGCATTTCAGTTTTTCTCTCATCACTTAAAAGAAGAGCCTGGTTTTCAAGTTCCTTTGATTTCCTGTTAAATTCATCCTGCATATCTTTTATTTCATTTTGAATTCTCTGTCGTTCCTGGTCAATCTTTTTCTGGACTTTTATTGACTCATTATATTGATTAAGAACAGTAATTGAATTTAACCATCCTATCTTCAATTCAGATTTGTAAAATCCTTTTACAATAAATGCAACGAAAAAGATAGCTGCAACCAAGTAGTAATTTTTGTTAAACCTTACCATATTAATAATTCCTCCTTTTTTAAATAGATTATCCATCAAAAAGACCTTCCAAATTGAAAGTGGGGTCGTAATACACCTTTTCTTTTCCCATAGATAAAGTTATCAAACCCATAACCCAGGTCTATTCCCATCATACCCATCATAGGCATAAATATTCTTATACCAACACCAACAGAACGCTTTAAATCAAATAAATCAGCTTCTCTTAAGGAACCCCAGTTATTTCCAGCTTCAGCAAAGAACAACCCATACATTGTTGGGTTCTGAGAAATCGGGAATCTCAACTCCGTTGTGAACTTTAACTTGACTTTACCACCAAGAGGATACCCGTCAGATGTTAATGGCCCAACTCTTCTTTCCTGGTAACCTCTTAATGGTGTTCCAATTGAGAGGGCACTTCCACCCATAAAAAACATCTCTATTGGCGAAATATAAGCATGTTTTTTCAATTCTTTGATAAATCCTGCCTCCAGGTTCTCATATAAAACAAACTTTCCAAATGCAGGAAAATACCATTCGCATCTCAGCTCATTCTTGAGAAAATCCTCTGTTCCACCAAGAAACGAACCCGAAAACTGGGTCGTTAAGGATACAGTGGAACCCATTGTTGGAAATTCAGGCCTATTCTTACTATCCCGTGAAATTATCTGGGTAATACTCCTTCTCTGGGTTTTATCTCTTCCAAGAAGAAAGTTTCTAAGGTCTATATCATTTCGAACATCTGAAATCTGATTTTTAGACACTTCAAATATCCAGTCCCCCCTGAAATAATTATCAGGCCAGGTAAATCTTCTTCCTATTCTGAGGTTTCCTCCTTTTGTTTTTTGTGTATATCCATACCAGTCACCGCCTCTTTTCACGTCGAAAAGAGTAAATCCACCCAAAGTCGGTGTACCAAAAAGCCAGGGCTCTGTAAAACTTATCTGAAAAGACCTGTAAATCCTCCCGAATTGCCAGTCTATCAGAAATCTCTGCCCCCTGCCAAAGAGATTGTTCATCGAAATTCCAAGACTTCCTATTATACCATCTCTTTCACTATAGCCAGCAGACATATTAGCAGTTTGAGTAGATTTTTCTTCAACCCTGAATGCGATATTTACCTTTTTTTCATTCACTGGTATTACATTAATATCCACGTTGGCAAAATAATTCAACACAAAAATATCTCTCTGACTTCTTTGAATTAAAAGACTGGAGAACGTATCACCCGGCGCAATCTTAAGCTCCCTCCGAATGACATTTTCCCTGGTTTTTGTATTTCCTACAATATCAATTCTGTTAATTACTACAGGATTTCTCTCGACAATATTAATTTTAACATTAACAGTATCTAAAGCAGTAGGGATTTCCTGCTGATTAAACTGGGTATAAAGGTAGCCTCTATCATAATATAGCTGATTTATATTTTTCAGGCCTTTTTCAAATTTTTCTTTATTGTATTCCTCACCTTCTCTAATTCCCAGGAATAGTTTGAGAAATTCAGAATCGTATATTTTATTTCCCTCGAAAGATATTTTCCCAAAATAATATTTAACACCCTCATTAATCTTTATATTAATGAACATATCTTCCTTATTATCGGCATAATATATTGAATCAGATACAATTTCAGCATCCCTAAAACCGTTTTTTCTGTAAAATTTTAAAATGTTTTCAAGGTCTTTCTTATATTCATCTTTTTTGAAATCACCACTTCTCCACCACCTGTCTTCTTTAGTTTTTTTCATCTGTTTTTTTAGCTTTCCATCATCGAAAGATTTATTACCTGTGAAAGTAATCTGTTTTATCTGAACCTTTTTCCCTTCATTTATGTTAATTATCAGGTCTACCTTATCTTTATCTTCAGACTGTTTTGTATTTGCATCAATTTTTGCCAGAAGATATCCTTTATCGTTGTATAGCTTTTTCAATTTGTTTATACCTTTTGAAAGCCTTGTTGGATTTATTATCTGCCCTCTATAGAAATCAAGGTTATCTTCTACTTCTTTAGTTTTCAGTTTTTTATTTCCCTTAATTTCAATTTTATTCAGCCTCGGAAACTCTTTTACTTTTATAAGAA
>QNDJ01000114.1 GCA_003644825.1 Candidatus Zhuqueibacterota bacterium
CCATAAGAATACTTCAAATCTGATTTATCATAATAAAAAATTTTATAATTGTCAAGAAAAATTTTATCTAAAAATGTTTCAACAATTCCTTTAACAAAAAATATATTGATGTTTGAACTTTTATCTTTCCACATCGGGTTTTCTATTTTTCCCTGAGCTATTGCTGATAGATAATTTTCTTCCCTGTAATCTGCCTTTCCAGTATTATCCTTCCAGTAAACCTTTCCAATTTCAAATATTCTTATATTATCGACTCCCCTGTTAAAATTCAATAAAGCAACATTTAACAGGCTTGGAACCAGACTCCTCCTTAATAAACTTATTTCTTTACTTATAGGATTTTTTACAAAAATTGACTTTTCAGGTTCATCAAAATACTTATTAAATTTCTCATCTATCATAGAGTATGTAATTACCTCATTAAACCCTAAACTCATAAATAGATTTTTAAATCTATCTAAATATCTTTCTTCTTCGCTTTTTTTAGCGCTTTCTCTTACTTTTAAATTTATAATTGGTCTAATTCTTTCATATCCAAGTATTCTTGATACTTCCTCTATCAAATCAATTTCTCGTTCAATATCATGCCTGAAAGAGGGAATTTTGACTTCAATATTTTTATCTTTTTTTATCTCGAATTCCAGATTTTTTAATGTATTTAAAATCTCCTCTTCTGAAAAATTTGTTCCGAGAATTTTATTTGTTCTATCAATCCGCAAAGAAACCTTTTTGTTCTTCTTTTTACCAGGATATTCGTCATAAATTTTTGAAACTTTCACGTTAAATGAAGATTCAGAGATTATCTGGCATACCCTATCAAGAGCGTATAAGGTAATTTCGGGGTCAGTTCCTCTTTCAAATCTTTTTGATGCTTCAGAAGATAAACCGAGTTTCCTGGATGTTCTTCTCACGCTAAGTGGATTAAAATTAGCGCTTTCCAATAATATTTTTGTTGTATTTTCATTAATTTCAGAGTTTAAACCACCCATAACACCAGCAATTGCCACTCCTTTTTCATTATCGCATATAAGTAAAGTATTGGAATCAAGTATTCTTCTAATTCCATCAAGCGTAATAAATTCCTCATTTTCCTTTGCTGGTTGAACTATTATTTTATTACCTGAAATGAGATTGTAATCAAAAGCATGCATAGGTTGACCGAGTTCCATCAGTACATAATTAGTAGCATCAACAATATTATTTATTGCTCTTATGTCCACGGAGTTTAACCTATTAATTAGCCAGACCGGAGAGGGTTTAACAACTATTCCTTCTAATATCCTTGCTGAATATCGGGGGCAATTTTTTATGTCTTTTATTTCTATACAAAAATTTTCTCCAATATCAGGAGATTCATTTATTTTTATTTCTGGTTTTCTAATTTTCTGGCCTGAAAGGGCAGCTATCTCTCTTGCTATACCTATCACTCCAAGGCAGTCAGGTCTATTAGGTGTAATGAAAATATCAAAAATATAATCTTTTTGAAACTTTTCTGAAATAAACTTATCACCCGCTCTAAAACTTCCTTTAAGCTCCATTACAACATCAGACACATCAGAGATTCCCAGCTCATACTCAGAACATATCATACCAAAAGATTCCACACCTCTAATTTTTGTAATCTGGATTATTTCGCTGTTCGGTAATTTTGTCCCAGGAATAGCAACAGGTACCATCATTCCTTCCATAACATTGGGAGCACCACAAACAATGTTTTTCCTATCAGTACCAAGGTCTACAAGGCATATCCTTAATTTTTCTGAATCTGGATGAGGTTCTATAGATATAATTTTTCCAGCTATAACACCTTCAATGTAATTTTCCTTTGTAATTACTTCCTCAACCTCCAGACCTGCCATAGTAAGCTTTTCGGCTGTTTCTTCGGGAGACCAGGGTATATCAACAAAATCTTTAAGCCAGTTATATGTAACCTTCATATTAAGAAAACTGTTTTATAAATCTTAAGTCATTTTCATAAAATAGTCTTATATCGTCAATTTCGAATTTCACCATTGCAATTCTTTCAACCCCCATACCAAAGGCAAAACCTGTAAAAACTTCCGGGTCATATCCAACAAATTTAAAAACCTCCGGGTCAACCATACCTGCTCCGGAAATTTCTATCCATCCTGTATTTTTACATACACTACATCCTTTTCCTCTGCATAGAATGCAGGAAAAATCATATTCTGCACTGGGCTCCGTAAAAGGAAAAAAACTGGGCCGAAAACGAACCTTTGCTGACCTGCCAAATAAATGTCGGGCAAAAGATAATATTACACCTTTCAGGTCAGCCATTGAAACATCCCTGTCAACACAGAGCCCTTCTACCTGGTAAAAAACCGGTGAATGTGTAGCATCAGGCGTGTCTTTTCTGAAAACCCGCCCCGGAGCAATTATTCTCACCGGTGGTTTCATTTTTTCCATAACACGAATCTGAACCGGAGAAGTGTGAGTTCTTAACAAACCACCAGAATCAAGATATAATGTATCCTGTAAATCCCTGGATGGATGATTTTCAGGCATATTTAATGCTTCAAAATTATAGTAGTCAGTTTCAATCTCAGGACCCGTTGCAACCTCAAAACCCATCGAATAAAATGCGTCTTTTATTTCTTCAAGTATAATATTTATCGGATGTTTTGAACCCAGGAAAAATTTTCTTCCTGGTAATGTGATATCTATTTTTTCCTCTTTTTCAGAAATTTTCTCAAATTCAACTAATTTTTCTTCTATTTCCTGTTTGATAAGGCTTTTAATAAAGTTTAGCTCTTTTCCGAATAAAGCTCTCTCTGAAGGAGATTTTTCTTTTATCTTTTTAAACAAACTGGAAATTAACCCTTTCCTTCCGAGGTATTTAAACCTTACTTTTTCGGCTTCGTTAAAATTAGTTATACCACTTTTATCCTGGAAGAAATTATTAACTAATTCTTTTAATTCAACAAAAGTTATAGAAATTTTTTCCATAATGGAATATTTTTTCAGTTTAATATTTAAAAATTATTCTGATTTTAATTTGCACTTACAGTATTAACAATTTCTTTAAAAATGTCCGGCTCGTTAACAGCTAAATCAGCAAGTATTTTCCTTGAAATTTTTATGTTAGCTTTATTAATAGCATCCATAAACTTTGAGTAAGAAAAGCCATACTGTCTTACGGCTGCATTAATTCGCACTATCCACAATCTCCTGAAATCCCTTTTTCTTACTTTTCTGTCTCTGTATGAATAAAGTAAAGCTTTACTTACACTATCCTTTGCTGTTTTATACAATTTGCTTCTTCCACCTCTGTATCCTTTAGCCATTTTTAAAATCTTTTTATGTTTTTTTCTTGCTGCAACAACATTTTTAGCTCTTGGCATAAATAACCTCCTGTCTCATATTTATAAAAATAACCCTATGTTTATACACAGGGTTATTATAAAAAATTAGATCCTGCTTTATATCATTTGAATAACCCTTTTCCTGTCAACTGGAGAAATTAAAGAAGGTTTTCTTAAGTTCCTTTTTCTTTTTCTTGTTTTTTTAGTAAGTATATGACTTCCGTAGGATTTTCTTCTTTTAATTTTTCCTGAAGCAGTAAATTTAAACCTTTTAGCAGCACCTCTATTTGTTTTGATTTTAGGCATTTTTAACAGTCCTTTACTTTTTAACAAACATTCCTATAAGATTTCTTCCTTCTTTTTTAACGGGGGCTTCCAGTTTAGCAATATCTGACAAATTTTCTTTTATTTTATCAAAAATTTCATATCCAAACTTGATATAGGCAAGTTCCCTACCCTTGAAAAAAACAGAAACTTTAACTTTATTGCCCTGTTCAATAAAATTTCTTATATGTTTTATTTTAAATTCAAGGTCATGTTTTTCAATTTTTGGTCTGAACCTGACCTCTTTAATGTGAATTATATGTTGTTTCTTTTTACTTTCTCTTTCTTTTTTTGTTAACTCATATTTATATTTTCCATAATTCATTATTTTACATACCGGTGGTCGTGAATTTGGTGCAACTTCTACCAGGTCAAGTCCTTCTGATTCTGCTATTTCCAGAGCTTTATCTGTATTAAGGATTCCAATCTGTTTTCCATCAGGTGCTATTACACGAACCTTCGGTACTTTAATCTGCTTATTTACTCTAATATTATTTTTCTTAATAGGCTATTCTCCTTTTTTAATCAATGAAAAAACATCTCCCTTCTCCTGCTCAAAAAACTGAATTAGTTCGTTCAAAGATTTTTTACCGATATCACCTGATTTTCTTTTTCTAAGGGAAACAGTATTAGTTGTAATTTCCTTTTCTCCTACAATACACATAAAAGGAACTTTTTGCATCTCACTTTCTCTAATTTTATATCCAACCTTTTCATTTCTTAAATCAATTTCGGTTCTGAAATTGTTATTGATTAACAATTTATATACTTTAAGGGCATAATTATGATATTTCTCGCTAACTGGAATTATCATTACCTGAACAGGGGTAAGCCAGAAAGGTATATCACCGGCATAATGTTCAATGAGAATACCAATGAATCTCTCAATTGAGCCAAGAAATGTTCTATGAATCATTACAGGCTTTTTCTTTGCCCCATCTTTATCTGTATATTCCAGATTAAATCTTTCGGGCATAGCAAAATCAAGTTGAATTGTACCGCATTGCCACCCTCTCATTAAACAATCAAAAATATGAAAGTCGATTTTGGGCCCATAAAATGCGCCATCACCCGGGTTAATTTTATGTGGAATCCCCTGTTCCTCCAGTACTTCTGAAAGTATTTTTTCTGCAAAATTCCACATATCTATCGAACCAATGTATTTTTCCGGCCTTGTTGATAATTCTACCTTGTAGTTATCAAAACCAAAAATTTTGTATATCTTTGTAGTTAAGTCTATCAGTGTAAAAATTTCCTCTTTTATTTGGGCAGGTGTACAATATATGTGAGCGTCATCCTGAATAAAAGCCCTTACCCTGAATAATCCATGTAAAACCCCTGACTTTTCATTCCTGTGGTCATGGCCGAACTCCGGATATCTTATGGGAAGATCTCTATAGCTTCTTAAACGATTTTTATATATTAAAATACTCCCCGGGCAGTTCATCGGTTTTAAAGCATAGTTTATATTTTCAATCTTTGTAAAATACATTTCCTCTTTGAATTTGTCCCAGTGACCACTCTGACGCCATAGTTGCTCATTCATTAAAACAGGGGTTAAAATCTCTTTATATCCCCATTCTCTATACACTTTTCTCAGGAAATTATAAATTTCATTAACAATTATCATTCCTTTTGGATGCCAGAAAACAAAACCCGGTGCTTCATTATGGAAGCTGAATAAATCAAGTTCTTTTCCTAACTTTCTGTGGTCTCTTTTTTTTGCTTCTTTAAGAAAATTTAAATAGTTTTCAAGTTTTTCTTTTTCAGGAAATGAAATACCATATATTCGTTGCAGCATCTTATTTTTTTCATCACCTTTCCAGTATGCACCGGCCAGGCTTATGAGCTTAAAATTTTTAATATACCCTGTTGAAGGAAGATGAGGACCCCTGCACAGGTCGGAAAAATTCCCCTGAAAATACAATGAAACCTCATTATCTTCTATTTCACCAAGCAATTCAACTTTGTAATCTTCATTTAATTTCCGAAAATGTTTTATTGCTTCCTCTTTATTTAGAATTTTTCTTTCTATTTTAATATCCTGCTTTGCTATTTTATCCATTTCTTCTTCAATTTTCTTAAGGTCTTCAGGAGTAAAAGAATCTTTATAATCTATATCGTAATAAAAACCTTTTTCAATCGGTGGGCCAATAGCAATTTTAGCTTCAGGAAACAGGTTTTTTATAGCATTTGCCATAAGATGAGATGTGCTATGCCAGTATACCTCCATTCCCTCAGGAGTATCATAGGTTACTAACTCCAGTTTACCATCTTCATACAGTGGTTCGGTTAGGTCTATCATTTTATCATTGAATTTTGCAGCAACTGATTTTTTAACCGCTGACTTTTCTACTGAATTTGCCACATCAAGAGGTGAAACTCCGGCTTTAAACTTCTTACCTTCAAAATTATTAAATTCTATAATTATCTCTTTTTTATTTTCCATAAAAATATCTTTTTTTAAGTTCTTAAAAAAAAGATTTTAGATAATATATAAGTTCATATTATCTAAAATCTTAAATAAGTGGGCGATAGCCGATTTGAACGGCTGACCTCTTGCATGTCAAGCAAGCACTCTAACCAACTGAGCTAATCGCCCA
>QNDJ01000115.1 GCA_003644825.1 Candidatus Zhuqueibacterota bacterium
AAGGAAAAAAAGAAAAAAACCGATTTTAATTCCTATGCTTTAAGATATTTTATAAATGGATTAATACTGGATTCTCAGGGTGAGAGGGGAGAAGCTATTAAGGAATATGAAAAAGCTTTAATTTATGATAGAGACCAGGTAATATTAAAATCGGCAGCAGAGGACTATATAAAAACAAGAAATTTTGATAAAGCTCTTGAATACCTTCTTGAAGTCTTGAAAAAGAACCCCGATGATAATGCCACACGACAGACGGTAATTAATTTGTATTTAAACAGAAAAGATTTCGATAGGGTCGAATATCATCTTGAGGAAATTGTAAAAAGAAACAGGTTCAACCCTTATTATTCTATACGGCTAATTGAGGTATACCTTCTTAATAATAAGCTGGAAAAGGCATTAAAAGAAACTGAAAGAATGTTAACTGAAATCACTCAGGACCCTGAGATATATGACCAGATAGTTAGATCTTTTCATAATAACAAGAAGGATGATGCTCTTTCTGAATTATTTGATAAGTTGCGAAACAAATTTCCTGACAATGGTAAAAATTACTATGGTGAGGCTCTGATAAATGATTATAATGGTGAAATTGATGATGCAATCGAAAATTATGAAAAAGCACTGAAACTGGACAAAAGTCTTTCAAAAGCAAGAGATAGACTCTCAAAGATGTATATCTCTGATGGGAAAATAGATGAAGCCTGTAGACTTTATAAGGATATTGAGGTTAAGAATAACACCGATTTTATTGGGTTTGTTAACGTTGGTGTTATTTATTTGCAAAAAGGAAGATTCAGAGAGGCTGAGAAAGTTTTTATTAAGCTGACAGAAAACTATTATAAAGAGTTTCAGGTATGGTACTATCTTGGTGTTGCTCAACAGAGCCTGAGAGAAGATGAACAGGCTGTAAAAAGTTTCGAAAAAGCAATATCTTTAAACCCAGATATTGACCGTTCTTATCTGGGGCTTTCAACTTCTTTAATGAATCTCGGTAAAAATGAAGAAGCAATTTTAAAGCTTGATGAATATTTAAAAAAAGACCCTGATAACGTTAACATATTAAATAACAAGGCTTATATACTGCATTCGATGGAAAAGTGGAATGAGGCAGGTAAAATATACAGAAGGATTCTTGAACTTGACCCTGATAATCATCTTGCATTGAACAATTATGGATATATGCTGGCGGAAATAAACGGCGATTTGAAAGAAGCTCTGAGGATGGGTGAAAGAGCCTTATCTTTCGATCCTGAAAATAGTTCATATCTCGATACAGTTGGATGGATTTATTATAAGCTTGGTAATCTTGAAGAAGCATTAAAATATATTTTAAAGGCCTCCCGGAAGGAAGGTGCCAGCTCAACAATTTTTGAACATCTTGGTGATATATATTACCGGCTTGGTAACAATAATGAGGCTTCTAAAGCATGGCAAAAAGCGTTGAGCATTGATAACTCCAATACTGGTGTGAAAGAAAAACTTAAAAAGTTGGAACATAAGAAATAAGATTTCTTTTTTTCATATACAGAACCTGATGAATCGGAAGACTATATACTATTTCCTGCCTGTAATAATTATATTTTTTTTTAGTTGTAGCATTTTTTACGGATCAAGATTATCTTCATTGATTTTCTCAAGCCCTGAAGAACTTATTAGATTTGTTAATAAAAATTCATCAAAACTTGAAAGTCTAACTGGAAACGCCCTGATAAGTATCGAATCTCCTGAATATTCGGGAAGATTTGATGCAAAAATAAGGTTAAAAATGCCAGACCTCTTATGGATTAAGGTTGAAGGTGCTCTTGGCATAGATGTTGTTACCATCTTGAAAGAGAAAAATGAAATCGATTTCTATTTTAACAGAGAGAAAATTCTTTTCAGGGTAAAAAAAGAAAATTTAACAGTAGAAAAACTTCTTGAGATTTTTGAAGATACCGATAATATTGATAAGGAAAAGGTTAAATATGTGAGTTCTACTGAAATTATGAATGTTTTTAGTGGTGTTACAAAAATTAGTTTGAATCCTTCTGATACCGTTAAAGTTTTTAAGAGAGAAAATAATAAATATTTTCTTGAAATACTCAAATTTGAAAAAGAAAAAGTTAAAGAAAATATAACCGTTTCATTGAAAAATAGATGTGTGGTTAATAAAAAGACATTTAATAATAATGGGAGCTGTATTTTTAATAAAGATTACAGCAGGTTTACAAAAATAAAGGGTATTTATTTACCTGGAAGAATTAAATTTCTGATGCCTCATTTAAAAAGAAGGCTTACTATAATATATAGAAATCGGGAGATTAATAAAAATTTAAATAAAAAGGATTTTTTTCTTTCATTGCCAGAAAAATATGATGAATACATTTATTAGAATTAGAACTATATAAAGGGCTGAGTTTGGAGTTTTTTTTAAAGCATGGTTGATAGTTCGAATGTATAAGTAAAGGAGGAAAAAGAATGAAAATTGCAGTTATAGGAACGGGATATGTTGGGCTTGTTGTAGGGGTTTGTCTGGCAGATTTAGGTAATGAGGTATTCTGCATAGACGTTGATGAAAGTAAAATTGAGAGTTTAAAGAAAGGTGTATTGCCAATTTATGAACCCGGTTTGAAGGATATTCTTGATATAAATGTAAAGGAAAACAGATTGTTTTTTACAACGGATCTGCGAATGGGTATAAAAATGTCTGAAGTGATTTTTATTGCTGTAGGTACACCACCAGGTGCCAATCACGAGGCAGATGTTACTGCTGTATTTAATGTTGCAAAAGTAATCGGTGAATGTATGAATGGATATAAAATAATTGTTAATAAGAGCACGGTTCCTGTTGGTACTGGAGAAATGGTAAAAGACGTTATTGCAAAAAATATGAAAGGAGATTATGAATTTGATGTTGTATCAAATCCTGAATTTTTAAGAGAGGGGACTGCTGTAAAAGATTTTACTTCACCTGATAGAATTATCATCGGTGCTGAAACAGAAAGAGCTAAAAAAATTATGCAGAGAATCTATAGAGGTATTGTTAGAACAGGAAAACCTCTAATGATAACCGATATTAAGAGTGCAGAAATGATAAAATATGCTTCGAACAGTTTTCTTGCTACAAAAATATCCTTTATTAATGAGATTGCGAGGTTGTGTGAGAAGGTTGGAGCTGATGTTAAAGAAGTTGCTAAAGGAATGGGGCTTGACCAGAGGATTGGCCCCAGGTTCTTGCAGGCTGGTATCGGATTTGGGGGTAGCTGTTTTCCCAAAGATGTGAGAGCTTTGATTCAAAAGGGAAAAGAAAATAATATCGAATTTAAAATAATTAATGCTGTTGAAACTGTTAATTATGAACAGAGATTCATTCCTGTTAAAAAACTTAAGGAAATATTTGGCAGTCTGAATAATCTGAGAATAGGAATATGGGGACTTTCTTTTAAACCAAAAACGGATGATATGCGAGAAGCTCCTTCAATTACAATAATTAATGAATTGAAAAAAGAAGGAGCAGATGTTATTGCTTTTGACCCTATTGCGAAAGAAAATGCTAAAAAGATTCTTAAAGATATAGAGTACGGGAATACCCCTTATGAGACTGCTAAAAACTGTAATGCACTTCTTTTATTAACAGAATGGAATGAATTCAGAGAACTGGATATGATTAAAGTCAAGGATTTAATGAAAAATCCTGTTTTGATTGACTGCAGAAATATTTATGAAAAAGAAGAACTGATAAAGATGGGGTTCACTTATAGAGGAATTGGTAGATAATATTAATTATTGATTATAATAAATAAAATATTTAAATTATTAATTTATAATTAATTATTTATTTTACTATGAGAGTATTAATTACAGGTGGTGCTGGTTTTATAGGTTCCCATTTATGCGATTTTATGTTGGAAAAAGGTCATGATGTCATCTGTATGGATAATTTAATTACTGGTTCAACTGATAATATTTCACATCTTGCTGGAAAGAAAAATTTTAAATTCATTGAATATGATGTAACTGAATATATCTTTATTGAGGGGAAATTGGACTGGATTTTACATTTTGCTTCTCCAGCAAGCCCAATAGACTATATGGAACTGCCGATTCAGACGCTAAAGGTTGGTTCCCTGGGAACACATAAAGCTATTGGCCTGGCGAAAAACAAAGGTGCTAAATTTTTGCTGGCTTCTACTTCTGAAGTATATGGTGACCCTCTGGAACATCCCCAGAGTGAAAATTACTGGGGTAATGTCAATCCTATTGGACCAAGAGGTGTATATGATGAAGCCAAGCGTTTTGCAGAAGCTATTACAATTGCATACCATAGATATCATAATATCGATGTTAGAATTGCAAGAATTTTTAATACTTATGGTCCAAGAATGAGGCCTTACGATGGAAGAGTTGTTCCAACATTTATCAATCAGGCTCTTAGAGGTGAACCGTTAACAGTTTTTGGAAATGGAAACCAGACAAGAAGTTTTTGTTATATCTCGGATATGATTGAGGGTATCTATAAACTGATTGAATCGGATGAAAATTATCCAGTAAATCTTGGTAATCCGGAAGAAATGACCATAAACCAGTTTGCAAACGTTGTTCTTGATTTAATTGATTCTGATTCAAAAATATTGTACAAAGAGTTGCCGGTGAACGACCCCCAGATAAGACAACCTGATATAACAAAAGCTAAAAATATTCTTAACTGGGAACCAAAAGTTTCTTTAAAAGAAGGATTACTCAAAACCATTAATTATTTTAAAAAACTTTATGATAACAGAAAATAAACCAGAAATATCTATAGTTGTTCCATTATTTAATGAAAAGGATTCATTAAAAGAGCTCCATAAAAAAATCAGTGATGTGATGATAAAAAATGGAGAACCTTATGAAATAATTTTTATTGATGATGGTTCAACTGATGATTCTTTTGAGTACCTGAAGAAGATTTATGAAGACGATAAAAATGTAAGGGTTTTCAGGCTCCAGAGAAATTATGGAAAATCTGCTGCTCTTTCAACAGGTTTTAAAAATGCAAAAGGAGAAGTTATAATTACGATTGATGCGGATTTACAGGATGACCCTGAAGAAATACCTAATCTTTTGAAAAAAATTAATGATGGTTATGACCTTGTATCCGGCTGGAAAATGGATAGAAAAGACCCTTTTATAAAGATAGTTTCATCAAAGTTTTTTAATTTTATTACACGGCTTTTAACCGGGCTTAAGATTCACGATATAAATTGTGGTTTAAAGGCTTATCGACGAAAGGTAACGGAAAATATAAAGGTTTATGGTGAATTACACAGGTATATTCCCGCTCTGGCAAAAGTAGAAGGATTTAAAATTGATGAAGTAAAAGTTCGTCATCATCCAAGAAAATATGGAAAATCTAAATATGGTGTTACACGGTTTTTTAAAGGGTTTACTGATTTACTAACTGTTTTATATATAAGCAGGTTCACAACAAGACCTATGCACCTTTTTGGATTGGCTGGATTGATTTTTTTTATAATAGGTTTTATTATTAATCTATTACTTACAATATGGTGGTTCAAAGGACAGGGTATAGGAAACAGGCCTCTGTTTTTTCTTGGGATTCTGTTAATGATTTTTGGAATTCAGCTTTTCTCTATCGGTTTGCTTGGAGAAATGATTGCAAATATAAGAAAAAATGATGAAAATTACATATTTAAGGATATTTTACAGTAGTAGTAGATGTCATTAACGAAAAAACAAAAAAAATTCATTATTGATAACTACAGAAACAGGAGTATAGAAGAGATTGCCAGAAGCCTGAGTTTATCTTCATCAGAAGTAAATAAGTATCTTGAAGCAAGGGGTTTATCTGTTCAAAAACATAAAATAAAAAAAAGCGAAAGTTTTGAACTAAAAGAATTCCATTTAATACTGATTCTTATTTTTATTGCTCTTATTGCAGGAATTATCTGTTTTGACAAAAGATTGTATATTTCAGGTGATAATGCAATATATATGGATTTAGGTAAAAGCATTGCCCGGGGTAAGTGGATGGGGCATCAAACTCAGTATCCTTTTGGTTTTCCACTGATGCTTGCAATTGTTCAGATAATATCCAATAATAGTTTACTGGCTCAGAAAATACTTATTTTCCTGTTTTACATAGGAAGTATTCCAATTTTGTTTTATATTTTCAGGGGATATATTGGTAATAAATGGGGTTTTATACTTTCTTTAATAACGGTTCTTTCAACCTATTTAATTGAGTTTTCTCATTATGTAATGACT
>QNDJ01000116.1 GCA_003644825.1 Candidatus Zhuqueibacterota bacterium
CTTAACAATCTTTTTAGATGAATTCAGACGATATGAAAACTATGTAAAAAAAGAAGTTACGTTTGTAAATTATGTGAGAGACCCAAAGCAAGCTCAGGTTTATGTGTTATTTCTTAGTAGAGAGACAGGAAGCGGTGGAAGAGAAAATACTCTGTACTTCGCAGGACAAAAAGAATTTGCAGGAATAAACGATACTCTATCTTTTATTACGAAACCACTTGGCACAGAAGACATAAGAAGACGTGAACTGGTTAAAGTATTAAAAATAGGTTTAATGAAATACATTGCAAGAACTCCTCAGCGCAACAATATCATAATAAACTATAAACCATCTATTGGTGAAGAATTGCCTGAAGAAGTAAAAGATAAATGGAATTACTGGGTTTTTAATATAAGTCCAGATTTTAATTACAGAGCCGAGGAATCCTATAAGAATTTGGAATTTAATTGCAGATTGTCATCCAATAGAATTACAGAAAACTGGAAAATTGAATTATTCTATGAAAATGAATATCAGGAAAGTGAAAATGTAACTCCAGAAAAAACATATAGAACAATCAGAAGAACAAATACTTTTCAGGGGCTCATTGTGAAAAGTATCAACAACAACTGGTCAGCAGGCGTCGATACAAGAGCAAACTCCTCTACAAGATTTAATACTCGTTTATCACTATCAGTTGCACCTGCAATAGAATATAATATTTTCCCATATTCTCAATCTACACGAAGACAGCTAAGATTTCTTCTCAGTCTCTGGGCTAAAAATGTTCAGTACAATGAAGAAACAATATTTTATAAAAAATCAGAAAATCTATTCGGAACATCTCTCAGAATCAGTGAAAGCATATACGAAAAATGGGGAAATATATGGTCATCATTAGAGGGAATTCTTTTTTTTCATGACACAGGTGTAAACAGGCTGGAATTTGATGGCGGAATAAATTACAGAATCTTTGAAGGCCTTTCATTACGTATAAGAGGTGAAATATCTCTCATTCATGACCAATTATTTTTACCAATTAAAGAAAGTACTCCAGAAGAAATATTGCTGAGAGTTCGCCAGCTAAAAACAAATTGGGAATATAGAATATCATTTGGTTTTAACTACAGATTTGGTTCAAAATACTCCAACATTGTTAATCCAAGGTTCGATAGAGGAAGACGCGGTTACAGGTTTCGATAAATTTTAAAAAAAATTCATCTCCTGTTTTAGCAGTCACTGCTATAAAAATAAAATCGAACTGTATCTTTTAAACTGATTGATATGTTTATTTCGATTCCAGAAATTTAAGGAACAACATTTATTGAGATTGATAAATTTCTTCCTGGTGAATAGATGCCTGAACCGTGTTCCTTATAAAGTTCATCAAAAATATTCTCAAAAATTATATTTAATTTTAAAGAAGAAAACTCAATTCCTCCTTTTATATTAACTGTTTTATAACCGGGTGTACCTCCTTCCGGGATTCTTGTATCGAGAATATCTCTCTGAGAAAGTCTATCCTGTTTTGTTGCAAACCTCAAAAATGTTTCAATCCACAAATTTCTTGTTTTATACCATCGTATTCCAAATTTTCCCATAAAAGGTGGAATCCTGCTCATTGGTTCTTTAAGACTGATATTTTCTCCATAGGTATAAAAACAATTACCATTAAGAATTATTGAAGAGCTTGCCTTAAAAGAAAAATATAATTCAGAACCACAGATGTATGATTTTCCTGTATTAAACTTCTGAAAAATCGGGACTTCTCCTTTATCTTTTATACCATTATTGTTTTCATCAAAAAAAGGCAACCCCTGATAATACCCGTACTTTCTCTCAATTAAATTTGTTAATCTATTGTAAAATAAAAACATACCACCTGCGAGTTTTTTATCATTTATTTTCAATCCTAATTCAAAATTATTGCTAATTTCTGGCTTTAAATAAGGGCTCGGGGCATCAACACCGGAATTTGACACTTTCAACACAACCGTATCATTAAAATTTGGAGCCCTGAATCCCCTCGAATACGAACAAGTAATATTTAATCTCTCATCAGGTTTATATGATAAACCAATCAATCCGGATAAATTACCAAAATTTTGTGAATATGTGCCCCAGGGGGCTTCAAGTGGAGATTTAAAAGCAAAATAACTGTATCTTAAACCTGCAGTTAAATTTAACTTTTTACTGTAAAGATATTCATCCTTTATGTATATTCCACCCGAATTATAAATGGACTTATCAGGAAAATCTCCTCTTATTTCTTCTGAACTATCAATTTTTATTTTTTTACCACTGCTTCTGACAATATCTCTATAATACTCGATACCACCCTTTATAATATGTTTTTCAGATACAATAGAAGACAAACAGGCAAATGTTCCTATTGTGTAAATTCTATTCATAATTTTCTTTACAGTAGAACTTCCCGTCTTTTGAAGGGTTTTTCCTTCATGTTCCTGCTGATAAGAGACATTCCACTGAAAATCACTTATCCAGGAACCCACCGGCTTATAGTTATAATTTATATAAGAGAGTCTTCTTTTCTGAGGTTCATATATATATTTCTGATACTGCCCTGTAACATATTTGTCATACCTTGGAACCTCTTTTTGATTGACCAAAAGGTAGTTAAAATCCAGGCTGTTATTAGCATTTATAGTATATCTAAGATTAATATTACCATCAATTTCTGACCATCCTGTAGGAGATTGAACATTTACATTTTTCCCTGCTCTTAAATCACCAATATCCTTATACCCTCCAACACCGGTAAAAGAAAATCGTTCATTTCCACCCTCAAGTTTGAAAGTATAATTTTTGCCTTTATCCGCAGTCGATAACCTTACCATTACTTCAGGTTTTAATTGGAAGTGCCGGGTGTTAGAATAAAAAATCCTGGGAATAAGGTTTATTGTTCCTCCAATTGCATCACTACCGTATGCAACTGAAGTTGGTCCTCTTGTTACCATAATATTATCCAGTGCCTCTGGAAGTATTGTATTCAAATACTGGTTTGCACCGAACCTGAAAGTAGGTTTATTCAGCCTTACACCATTGAAAAGAAGTAGAACATACTTACCTATTAACCCTCTTATAATTGGTGAACCATGCCCATAAGTTGTCTTCTGTACAAGAATTCCTGGTTCTCCTTTAAGTATATCCGAGGTATTTTCATACGATTTTTCTTTAAATATCTCTCTTGGTACAATATTAATAAAATTTTCCGCATTGAATACCTGTTCTTCCAGCGAACTCCCGATAACATCTATCGCTTTAAGGTT
Source organism: Candidatus Zhuqueibacterota bacterium (assembly GCA_003644825.1). Classification (GTDB taxonomy): domain Bacteria; phylum SM23-31; class SM23-31; order B21-G16; family B21-G16; genus B21-G16. Next base: position 3,271 of record QNDJ01000116.1, read on the forward strand.
CAAAATCTTTTGATTGATTTTAATTTCTAAATACTTTTTTTCATTTTCTTTTAATTTCAAAGGTATCTCTTTTAAATTATAACTTACATGAGAAATAATAAGATAATCTTTAAGTGAACCAGAAAAAGATATTTTAAATCTCCCTTCTCTATCTGTATAAGTTCCTATTTTCATAGCTTTTAAATAAACATTAACAGCCTCAACAGGAATGTTAGTTTTATTGTCAATAACAACCCCTGAAATTTCACCTCTATTTTGAGAAAAAACAGGAGCCCACAATAGCATAATCCCCGAAATAAAAATAAGAACTCTTTTCATTTTAAATCTCACCTCTCTTCAACTGCTAAAAACAAGAAAAAGCATAAGATATTAATTATAAAAAATAGAACATAAATTCAAATATGGCTGTTAAAAGATTTATAATAATAAATTTTATGTTTTTAAACAATAATTTTTCTCCAAATTAATTAAAAATTTTTAGTTCCTATAGGACTTCCCGGTGGTAAAACAGGCCTGATAAGGTACCTATCAGGTTCAAAAGGTCTATTCAGGAATCGCTCTATTATATTAGAAATTTCAAAATAATGAGCTTTTTCCATACCACTAACAGAATTATACCTTTTTTTTATCCATAATAAAAGTTCGTTCAGTTTATAAGAGGCAACAGCCCTTACTCTATAGGACGCATCTGGATTGTCCGCCAGAGCCATAAGCTCATTAACAACAGCCTCTTCACAGGCACGCGATAACTCAGCCCTATATGGTTCCGAAGGTGTTTTCTTGAACCAGGTATGAGAAAAAATTTCATCAATAACTTCAATCAAGCCCGGGTTATCTTTATTTTTCTCATGAAGGTCTATTAATCTACCCGCTCTTTCATATTGTAGAAGTAAAGAAACAGTGAACCTTGCCAGCCTTGAAGCAGGCTCAATCGGATCAAAAATAGGTCCCGTTTTCCCGGTAAATAACTCTCTATTTCTTGAATAACCTGAAGGCCTTGGTGGTAGTTTATTCATAATTGATTCAGGAAAAGAAAGCTCTTCAGGAGAAATAGTTTCCAGTATTACTTTAAGTGCTTCCCTCTGTTTGTCTGGTGGTACTACATTAAGAGGTTTCTGACCATCACCTCTTAAGGTATATGTATAATATACACCTCCAAGGGTTTTAACAGCAGCTATCAACTGGTATCGATGATGAAAATAAACTGGTACCAGCACATCCTCCATCAATGAAAGAGGCATACCAAATCGAATATTTCTTTCCCCGAATTGCTCAAGAGCAATTCTGCGGACTTCCATTTCATGTTTTAACATTTTAACCGGGTCTTTACCATTGTCCCATTGATTTGCCAGAGGATGAGAAGCCCCAGGATATGTTGCGTCCCTATCAGACATAAAATATAAACCTTCTTTAAATCCCTCATCAATAATTTTATTCAAGGCTTCCTTTTCATCAACATTATCCGGAAAATCAGAATAACCAAACTTAATTGACAGTTCATCCCATCTGCCTGGTCCAGGCCTGTATGCATTTGATAAATCAAGCCTTCCATCTTTTGTTATTAAAACCAGAGGAGCAGGATAATCCATCACTGATGCTCTATCGTTTACACTTGACGCATAGTTATGTCTTAATCCAAGAGTATGCCCTACTTCGTGACATGCAAGCTGACGAATCCTCATTAATGCCATCTCTTTCATATCTGAAGGGATTTTCCCTTTTTCTTTATAAGGTGCAAGAAGACCCTCTGCCAGTAAATAATCCTGACGAACCCTCAAAGAACCTAGTGATACATGTCCCTTAATAATCTCACCAGTTCTGGGGTCCACAACTGAACCACCGTAAGACCATCCCCTGGTTAAACGATTAACCCACTGTATAACATTATAACGAATATCAAGAGGGCTAACACCCTTTGGAAGAAGCTTTACCTGAAATGCATTTTTAAACCCAGCCGACTCAAATACTTTATTCCACCAGCTCGCACCTTCAAGTACAGCAGTCCTGACGGGCTCTGGAATTCCTCTGTCGACATAGTAGATAATCGGTTTAATCGGTTCGGAAATATCTGCAGAAGGGTCTTTCTTTTCAAGCCTGTGCCTGCAGATCAGTTTTTTCTCCAAAGGTTCACCAAGTGGAGCAGTATAATCATAATAACTTATGTAGTTGAAAGGCATCCGCGGGTCAAAAACCCTTGGTTTATAACCCGGTGCAGGTAATTTAACAAAAGAATACCTTTCCCTAACAGTTACTGCCTCCGGTGTAGGAACAGTCTGCCTTAAATAATTTCCAGCTATTTCAGATGTAAATGTTAATATAACTTCAAACTCAGTATTTTCCGGAAAACTCTTTGTATTGGGTAAATAAAATGTACTTCGTGTCTTATCCAACTTAAAATTACCCTGTCGGCTTCTGCTTAAATATCTTTTTACATTAAAACCATCTCGAAGAAAAAAGTTTGTTGCATCTACAAGAACAGCTTTTTTACTTACCGCATAAATTTCAAATCCCCAGAGTATAGACTCTGCAAATGATTCTTTAACTGCCTTTATTTCATAGTAATTGTTACTGCTGGCTCTAAATTTATAATTCGGTTGAACAAGTAAGACCTTTCGCCCTGCCTGTTCAAAATAAACTATTCGCGACCGTCCAGACATTCCTCTATCAAGACCAATATCATTCGAACCTATACCTGTTGTAAGAGACACAAGATAAATAAATTCAAATTTCTTTTTCGGAATTTCCAGCCAGATTTTATCCTCTTTCAAATCCCTGTAAAATGTAAAAAAACCTTCATATTTTTCCATATCCTTTGTTTTCTCCTGAATTGATGGTGATTCAGCTGCTGTTTTAACCTGAGAATTCGAACTATAAAATGGAATAATTATTAAACAAAAAATAACAAATAATGTAAGATAAACCTTTCTACTCATAGGAAACTCCTTTCTAAAATTTGGTTAATAAAAGAC
>QNDJ01000117.1 GCA_003644825.1 Candidatus Zhuqueibacterota bacterium
AAATAACAATACCTGTACTACTATCGGTCAATAACAATTTTTTCCTTGTTAAATATTATATATATAATCTAAAATATAAATTAAGGATATATTATGAAGGAAGAAAATTTAAAGAGTAAAACAGATACCTACTTTTGTGAAGGGCGGAAAACAGATAAATATATAAAAGAATTATTACCTGAAGAGCTGAAGTATATAAAAGAACGTAATAAAAAACTAAGTTCTGCAGAGATTCTTGTTCAACTTGTAGGTTTTTCCTGGGAGCCATTACTCATATCTGTATGCATTTATAAACCTGAAAAAATCTATATAATATTAAACAAGTATTATGGTGAAATAGAAGGTAATGCAAAAGGTGATGATTATAAAGAAAATATTAACAAACTGAAAGAACAAAACCTTATTGACAATGTTCCTGATATACTTCCTGATGCTTGGGAAACTGTGGAAGATACTCCCAAAGATGTATTCGATTTTCTTAAAAAACATATTTTATCCCATTTAAATGATGGGAAGCAGGTTGTTATAGATATTACAGGAGCTAAAAAAAGTATGGTTTCTGGAGCTTATCTTTTTGCAAGCTACACAAATTGTCCTGTTTCTTACATTGATTTCGATAGGTATTCTGAAAAATACTCAATACCTTATGGATATACCTGCAAAATCAATGAGTTTAAAAACCCTATGGAAGTATTTAAACTGCGGGAGTGGGAAAGAGTTGAACAACTTTACAGGCAATATTCATTTAGAACTGCTAAATCTCTTATTTTAGAAATAAAACAAAGTACAAAATCCTTTATGAAAGATGATGGAATTACTGCAATTAACAGACTTATTGAATGCCTGAAGTTTTACGAAGCTTGGGATGAGGGTGATTATAAAGGAGCATTAGAAAGGTATAAAGACCTGCAAAAAATAGTTCCAGAAATAACCTGCCCTACTGCCGTAGAGAAACTGGGGGAATTCTGGCCTGATAGAGAAAATTTAAAAGAAGACATTAAAAAATTAGAGGAAATGAATGAAAATAACCATTCTATATACAAAAAGAAGAATGAAATTATAGTGTATGCTGAAGACGAACTGGAGAAAATAAAAAGAATAGTTAAATACCAGGAAGATTATCGTTCTGCATTACTGCGAGCCGCAGGACTTAGTGATTTCCTGTTAAAGGTAAGGATAATTAAATTGTGGAATGATAACCAGTTTGTTGTTGAGATGAATGGTAAAAGTTATTCAAGAGAAGACCTTGAAAAAGAAAAGAAATTAAATATAAAAAAAGCATTACTTGAATTCGCAGGAGCTTCCTACATAATAAAATGCCTCAGATATACAGAATATAAACAGGATTATGTTATTGAACTTAATATAAAAGGAATAGGAAGAATTAAAGCTCATAGATTGGGGAAAGCTATAATGCTTGATAAATTCTGGGAAAATATTAAGGCAGATGGGATTAATCTGCCAGATGACATATTTATAATGAGAAATAAAGCCATTCATTTTTGTTTAAGTATTCCTGAAAAAATGTCCCGGATATCTGTTAAATTTACTGAAGAAAATCTGAAAGAATATAATAAAAACTGGACAGAGGTCTCAAATATCGCCGGAATATATAAAGCAATGGATTGGCAAAGTTTATGCGATGTATGCAAGATAAATTTTTTACCCAAAATAAGGAGGGTTACAGATGGATAAAAGGTACCTTTTTGTCGCAGAAGCAGACAAAATACAGGATCTTCTCTTTTGCTCTTCCAAATTACGTGAAGTAGCCGGTGGTAGTGTAATGCTAACAGAATTCTGTGAAGAATTGGTTCCACAACTTATCAATGAATTTAACGGTAAAGAAATCATATCAGCAGGTGGTTCTTTCAGAATATTATTCAATTCAAAAGAAAAGGCAGAGGAATTTGGTGATTACTTGTCTGAACTTTACAGACGGGTAATAGGTGGAACAATTACTGTAGCTGAACCTGTGGAAGTAACCTCTGAAAAAGATGCAATAGAAAAAGCTCAGGTAAATCTCAGAAAAGCTAAACATCAAGGAAAAATCCCAGTATCCACTGAACAAATACCATATACAGCAATATGCGCTTCCTGTGGGATAGGAATTGCAAGATATTTCATCAAAGAGTCTGATGAAAAAAAGGAGCGTTATTTATGCGAGGTGTGTAAAAGGAAATCTGAAGCAAGAAAAAGAATCAGAGAAAAATTCCTGAAAAAGTTTGCAGAATATATAGGTAATGGTAAAAAAATTGCAGATGATAAAAAAATAGCTGGAATAAATGCCAAAAATTATGTTGCCTACATTGTAGCAGATGTCAATAATATGGGAACAGTTTTTAGTTCCTGTAACAGTTTTAATGAGTTGAAAAATCTCTCCAGTTCTTTAAATGATGTAATTCAGAAATCATTAGCAGAGCCTGTAAAATTATTGATGAAAAACCTTAAAGAATCCTTTCCTGAAAGAGATGATATAGATTCAATTCCTGTTCTTCCTCTTATTTTGGCTGGAGATGATGTTTTTGCAATTATACCCGCAAAATGGGCTCTTGATTTTACACACCGTTTTTGTAATGATTTTGAAATAAGGATCAAGGATTATCTTAAAAAAATCGGTATAGTAAATGATATATCACCTACAATTTCTTCTTCCGTAATAATATGCAAAGGAAAATTCCCTTATCTAATAGCCCACAATATTGGAGAAGAATTATTAAACAAAGCTAAAAAGAAAGCAAAAAAAGAAAATAAATCAACAATTTCATTTAATGTACTTGCCGGAAGTGAAATTGTAAGAAAATCAGAAGAAGAAAAAAAATTTGTGGCCAGCTATCCGGCTTATACGGTTGAAGAGTTAGAAAAATTGATAGAATATAGATTAAAATTGAAGAACTTACCAGGAACAAGACGAATTCAATTAGAAACTATATTTTATAAAGCAGAGATGTTAAAAGGTAGTACAGCATTCAGTAGAATGATATCTGAATGGGTTCCGGAACGAGATTCTATTATAAAAAGAATAGAAAAACCTCTAAGAGATAATATAATCGATGCGCTAAAGAACCTTGGAAATTCTAAAGAAGACCATAACTGGGTAGAATGCAAAGGCAAGTATTATCATAAACTACCTGATTTATTGATTTCCTGGGATTTTGCTTATGACCTTGATAAAAAACCATTAATGTATGAAGGAGAAATGAAATGAAACTTAAATTTAAGATAAGTCTTTTCTCTGATTACCACATTGGAGCTGGATACGGAAAAGGAGAGATAGACTCTATTGCAATAAAGGATAAAGATGGATTACCGGTGATTAGAGGAACAACCCTTAGCGGTTTACTCAGGCAGGGAATATGGGAATTACTTCAATTGGTCTCACTTAAAGACTACAGAAAATGTAAGCAGTCAATTGGAACTGGAAATCAGTATTGTATGGAGTTAAATAAAGAATCGATGTGTCCATTATGCCGAATACTTGGAAACCCTTCTTATACTAAAAAGTGGAAAATATCAACTGCTAAAATAGAAGAACCTTCCACGATAAAATCAGGAAAAATAGTCTGGAGAAACAGAGTTAATATAAAAACCCGCACTTCCGAAAAAAGAAAATTGTTTAGCGAAGAGGCTATAGATGGTAAAATGAACTTTATTTTTACTGTTAGTAATGATTCAAGTGGTAAAGAAGAATTAAAGGAAGCATCCTTTATTGTTGCAGCTTTCAGAATGATAAGAAATTTAGGAGCATCCCGTAGAAGAGGTAAAGGACAGTGTCAAATTCACCTAATTGATATAACTCCAGAATTTAAAAATAAGGAGAACGGTTCTGTGGAAAACAAACTGCTTGATGTTTTTAAAGAAGTATGGCTGGAAAATAAAGAATTGGATATTCCATACACTGAAAATAAATCTGTAGTAATAAAACCCCTGACTAAAAAGTGTTTTAATGTTATTTTACTCACAAAAGAACCATTACTCATATCTACCAGAGGTGAATCAGGAAACAGGTTTCAAACTGTAAATTATATACCCGGATATACTTTTTTGGGTGCACTTGCCTGGAAAATAGCCAGTAGATTCGATTTGAATGATAATGAAATATATAAAAAATTCATCAGCCTGTTTCGTCGCGGTGGTATAAAGGTTACACCATTGTATCCTGCCTGTAAAATTGGGAATGATATTTATCCTTCGATTCCGTCTCCGCTTGATTTTTTAACCTGTAAGCTGTATCCAGAATTTGAAAACACTGGGCATGGAATAAAAGGTTATGCAGATAATGAAAATGAACCAGGTAGGTGCCTCGAATGCGAAAAAGAAGGAAAACAAACTCCTCTTGAACCAGTTAATGGATTTATCCCACTCTATGAAAAAGCTGTGAAAACAGTAGAAGTTGAAAAAAGGGAAGAAATGCATATTAAAATTGATCTTAAAACAGGAAAGGCAACTACTGGAGACCTTTTCAGTTATACGCTTATTGAATCTGGCCAGTATTTTACAGGTAGTATCGATATAGAAAACTGGGAGGATTTTAGTACTCTTATAGGACTAAAACCACAAAAAGATATTTTATTTGACCTGCGAATCGGAAAAGCATCTTCACGAGGGTATGGGCTAACAAAAGTGTGGTTTGGATCTGAGGAATTCGAAAACATTTTTATCGGGAAATCACTGGAAAAACGGATAGACCCCAAAAAACCTATTACTATGAATCTATTAACAGATGCAATTCTTGTGGATAGATGGGGAAGATTTCATACTACATTCAATAATGAAATACTGAGCCATTATCTTGGCGTTGAAGTTGAGATAATTAACATCTATGTAAAATCAAAGATTGTGGATGGATTTAATTCTTATCTTGGGCTTCCAAAGTGGAGAGATTATTCTATTACTTCGGGCTCAAGTGTGGGATTTAAAATAAAAAACCCAGAAAATATAGAAAAGTTATTGAAAAATATGGAAAAACTCGAAAAAGAAGGAATAGGGCTAAGAAGAGAACAGGGATTCGGAAAAATTGCGTTCAATCATCCTGTTTATAATAAAAATACTGATGTGAGTATGAGAATTCGTTTGTATGAGTTTATTCGCCTCTGTGAAAAAGATGATAAAATAAAAAATTTTGAAAACAGATATAAAAGTCAACTTCAGGAAAAGCTTAATAAAGAAAGTTTTAAGGATAAAAATTGGATATCTATCTCAAGATGGTTAAGAGAAAATTCTAATAGATCTGTTGAAGAAATAAAAGAATTACTCGGCAATTTTCATTATAACTTTGAATTTAGCGAATTGATTGAAAAAAGAAAAGTCATTAGAGATAAAGAAAAGTTTCTAAAAGAAACTGGTAAGAAAGGGTTTAAAGAATTATTAGACTTTTTAAAAAAATTATCTGACGATATGGTCAAAGAAAATAAAACCTTAAGAAAATTCTTAGAAAGTAGAGCTATAGAAATGTTATCAGAATTTATAGCAGGTTCAGTGGAGGTAAAAAATGATTAAAAAAATAATTACAGGAAAATTAAAGGCATTAACAGGAATATACATAGGTTCTGGAGATTTCTCAGAAGTCACAGGATCACTTGTATATAGAAATGTTAATGGAAAGGTTGTTATACCTGGAACTTCAATTGCAGGAACTTTAAGAACATTAGCGACAAAATTGGCACCACATCTTGGATTTACAAAGTGTGTTACACTTCAGGAAAAAATGAATGATAATGAATGCAAATGTGCTGTTTGCGGGTTATTTGGTTCAATCAGTCAGAGCGATGAGTCGGAAGGTGGAACTGCTTCAAAGTTGTGGGTGAACAATGCAATTCTGGAAAACGATATAAAAATATCCATAAGAGACGGAGTGGGAATTGATAGAGAAACTAAATCCTCTTCAAGGGCAATGCGAGCAAAATATGATTTGGAGGTCATACCAAAAGATGCTGAATTCACTTTTCAAATTTCATTGCAGGAAGGAGTTACTGATGAGCAGGAAAAACTGCTGGCTGCTGTATTAAAAGAATGGTGCGAAGGAAGAGGATATGTTGGAGGCAACCTGTCCAGAGGATTGGGAAATGTGCAATTAATTGATCTTAGAGTTTTTACAATAGAACTATCATCTATAGCTAAATTAATGACTTTTTTGAAAAAGGAAGACCCTGTAAAATCCGCTTTCGAGGAAGAAAAATGGATTGAAAATAAAGTAAATGAAGCAAGTATGTTAATAAAATTTAATGAAG
>QNDJ01000118.1 GCA_003644825.1 Candidatus Zhuqueibacterota bacterium
GTTTTAATATATGGGACAAATCTGGGAGGTTATAGAGCAGGTTATGCCCTCTGTAAAAAGGGATATAAAGTAATTTTACTGAATCGTGGTTCTTATGTAGATGATAAAAAGTATCAGGCATTAGCTCAACTTCCTCTTGATTTTTGCTGGATTTGTGGTCATATGCCGCAGCGTTTATTCAAGTCAATTGGTTGTATGCAGGATTATTATAATGCTGAACTTCTTGAAGTTTCTGGTAAAGCAGGAAACTTTAAGGTAAAGTTCAGAAAAAAAGACCAGATAGTAAACAACTTTATATGCACAGAATGCAACAAATGTATCGAAGTATGCCCGATAGAAAGAGATGGCCAGAAAGCTATTTTTGTTCATCCAGAAGTTGCCTGGGAGAATATCTATCTGATAGACTATGAATCCTGCACAAAATGTGGGAAATGTGAGGAAATTTGCCCTACAGGGGCATTGAAAATAGAGAAACCTGTTGAAATCTTAGAAGCTGATGTTGGGGCTATTATCCTTGCCCCTGAATTTGACGAACCTTCATCCGAAGATTTAGTTGAGTTTGGGTATGGTAAATCACCAAATGTTGTTAAGAACTCGGAAATCAGCAGAAAATCACTTCTAACAAATTTTGTAAAAGATTCTGTTAAGTTGCCTTCAGGAAAAATACCTAAAAAATTTAGTATAATTATCACCCCACATTTTAATAAACCTGGAGTAGAGTATGAAAATTACAATCTCAGTATTAGTGCGATATATAGAGGGTATAAAATAAAAGAAATTATACCGGATTCAGACGTTACAATATATCTTAAGGATTATCGAGGTTTTGGTAAAAGACACTATAGATGGTATGAGAAGGCTCTGGATACTGGCGTAAAAGTAGAAAGAGTGGAAGAACTAAAAGTAATCCCTGAAAATAAAGATTCGGTTAGAATAGAGTATAAGAAAAATGGAAAGCTTTCAGGTGAATCATCCGAGTTAATTATACTAATAACAGGGCAAAAGTCCCCATCCCTGATGAAAAATTTATCAAAAATTTGTGGAATAGAGGCTGATAAAAATGGATTCTGTAAAATAAGACCATTTTCGGTCTGTGAAACAACCGTTGATGGTATATTCGCGGTGGGCGAGTTTTCCGGTCCAAAAGGAAATCCAGAAACTATATGGGAAGGTTGTGCAGCATTAACTGAAACATTAAAATATCTTGGTGAAAAAAGTTTTAAACCTGCTTCTCCTCCGGTTCTTAAAAATGTTAGTGGTGAAAAACAGCGTATAGGTGTATTTATATGTAGTTGTTTTGGATTATTTAAAGAAAAGGTTGATTTAAATGAATTGGTAAAGAGTGTAAAAACCATCCGGGGTGTAAACCATGTTGAAGTAATTGAAGCTTGTTGCACACCACCTACTATAAAAGAAACATCAGAAAAAATAAAAAAATCAGGTGTAAATAGAGTTGTTCTTGCTGTTTGTACACCTTTACAAAAGTTACTTAAATATCGAAAAGCTGTTATGATGGCAGGATTAAACCCTCTCCTGTGTGAATTTATACGTTTTCGAGAAGATGTAATAAATGTTCACAATAATAGCAAAGAGATGATTAAAAAAGCTTTTTATCTTATTAAAAGTGGTGTGGAAAGAGCTAAGGAAGGAACCCAGCTACCTGTACCTTCAGGTTCATTTATTTCATCTGTTCTTATTATTGGTGGTGGTCTTTCAGGTATGATTTGTGCAAAAGAAATTGCTAATAACGGTTTTTCCGTTACAATTATAGAAAAAAATGACAAAATTGGTAATAATAACAGATATTTAAATAAAGAACAAAAAAAATATCTGAGCAAGCTAATAACTGATGTTGAGAGTAATTCAAATATATGTGTATATTTAAATTCAGAAATTAAGCATGTTGAGGGTTATGCTGGTAATTTTGAAGTTGACATAAAATCGAAAAATGAAAATATAAAAATAAAATCAGGTATGATAATTATAGCTACTGGTGGAAAGGAGTATATCCCTGAAAATTATCTTTATGGTAAAGACCCCAGAGTAATCACTCAATCTGAACTTTTAGAAAAAATTGAAAACAGTAAGGATTTTGTTCCGGATAAAGTTGTAATGATTCAGTGTGTTGGCTCAAAAAACGATCAACATCCATATTGTTCACGGGTTTGTTGTAATCAAGCATTGAATAATGCAATTTATTTACAGAAAAGAGGAGCAGAAGTAACAATTTTTTATAGAGATATTACAGCTTATGGTAATGAAGATTATTATGGCGATGCTTTGGAATCGGGTATTAAATTTATAAATTTTGATAAGGAAGATTATCCTGAAGTTAAGAAAAATGGAGAGCAGCTTGAAGTAACATTATCAAATGGAACAAATTTAATGGCAGACCTCGTGGTGTTAAGCACCGGCATTATACCAGATGAGGAAAATAACAGGAAATTATCAAAGATACTGGGATTTCCGCTGGATCAGGATGGATTTTTTGATAGTGATGTAAATTCCTATCCTTTTGAAGAAGCAATTAAAAGATTAACAAAACCTTTCGAACTTGCCACCAATGGTATTTTTCCGGTTGGTCTTGCCCATTCACCAAGGAATTTTGAGGAATCCATTCTTACAGCAAAAGATGCTGCAGGAAGGGCGCTTGTAATGCTTGGTAAGAAAAGTATACCTCCACCAAATGCGATGTATATTGCTGAAGTAAAGGAACAATTATGTATGGGGTGTGGGTTATGCGTTGATGCCTGTCCATATTCTGCAAGATATATTGATGAAGAGAAGAAAATTGCAGTTGTTGTACCATATTTGTGTGATTCCTGTGGTTCCTGTGTAGCGGCCTGCCCTAATGATGCTTCTTATTTGAGGGATTTTATGGGCAACCAGACAGTTAATGCTATTGATGCACTACTAATATAACAGGGTATTATTATGAATGATAGTTTTAAACCTAAAATTATTTATTTTTTATGCAGCTGGTGTGGGACCGGTGGTTCAGAAACTGCATCTGCTTTTGGTTTACATTATCCGGAAAATGTTTTGCCATTCAGGGTAAATTGCACCGGTTCTCTTTCTACTGTATACATACTGAGAGCTTTTTTAGAGGGTGCAGATGGAGTTGTAATTAGTGGATGTCATCCTGGTGATTGTCATTATAACAATGGTAATTTCCGGGCAAGAAGAAGAGTTGCCATAATTAAATCTATTCTGGATACTCTGGGGCTCGAACCAGAAAGAATCTGGTTCAGATATGTAGCACACGGGGAAGGAAAGAGATTTGTGGATACGGCTGCTGAATTTAATGATTATATAAAAAAATTGGGACCCAATCCATTGAAGACAAGGAGAGATATATGAGAGGGGCTATTTTTAAAATCGAAAAAGATTTCGACAAAGAGATTCGTAACTTTTTAAAAAAGACAATAGTAAAGAAATTTTTTGGAGCTATTCTAATTCCCTGTAAAGTTCCTGCAAATGATTCCTATGCATATTTACTTATCAGGGATGAAGCATTAATTGAAAAAGCATCAATACTACCACCTGTGATGCCGATTCAGGGTGGAAGAGTACTGAAAAGTTTTACGAGACTGGGAAAGATAGATGCTAAAGTTGCTGTAATTATGCGCCCCTGTGAAATAAGGGCTTCAATTGAGCTTTCTAAATTAGAGCAGGTAGATTTGACAAATGTTACATTGATAAGTGTAGATTGCCCCGGTGTAATTCCTCTATCTGATTATCTTGAAGATCCAGTTAAAGGAACAGATACTTTTAAAGAAGCTTTTAAGACGTGGGAAAGTGATTCAGTTAGAGAGTTATGCAAAGTATGCTATAATTTTACTCTGACAGGTTCGGACCTTCACATAGGAATACTGGGAAGTGAACAGGGTAATTTATTTCTTATACCGGTAAGTGAAAAAGGCAGAAATTTACTGGATTTTTTTAATATTAATTATGAAAATGATATATCTTCCTGGGAAAATATTGTGAAGAAAAAAGAAGATGAGAGAAAAATAAAAAGAAAAGAATTTCGAGAAAATTTAAGGCAAGAAATTGAAGGAATAGATAATCTTCTTAAGACGTTTAGCGATTGTTTAAACTGTCATAACTGTATGAGGGTATGCCCTATTTGTTATTGTCGTCAATGTTTTTTTGATTCTGATGCATTAAACCTTCCGTCTACAAACTATATTAAGAGAGCAGAGAATAGAGGGAGTATTAAATTCCCACCTGAAACATTGCTTTTTCATCTGGGCAGAATGTCTCATATGATTACTTCCTGCGTTTCCTGTGGTTCCTGTGAAGATGCCTGTCCTGTTTCTCTACCGATATCCAGGGTTTTTAGTTTTGTTGCTGAAAATGTTCAGAACTTATTTAATTATGTGCCAGGAATGAGTGTTAAAGACCCTGTTCCAACGATAACTTATGAAGAAGAGGAATTAAAAGAATTTGAAAATCCATATATAGAAACTTATAATATACAGAGGATGTAGAAAATGTCAAAAACATTATATATAGATGAGAATGTGAACGATGGAATTAAAAAGTTTCTCAGGTGTATTCTGGAGAATGGAAAGGTAAAAGGAGTTTTAACACTTATAAATGAGGGAGAAAAAATCGCGTATTCTCTTATTTCAAACCCTGAGCTTATAAAATATACTGTTCCATTGTATCCGATAATGCCGTTGAATGCTGCAAGGAGTTTATCACACATTACCTTATCAGAACCGATAAGTGAGCCTATTGCAGTCGTTATTAAACCCTGTGAAATAAGGGCTTTTATAGAGCTTGTAAAAAGAAGTCAGGGGTCTGTTGAAAATATCTTTTTTATCAGTTTTACCTGCGGCGGTGTATATCCGATTAAAATGAATGTTAATGGAAAAATCAATGAAAAGATAGATAATTTCTGGAGGTTAATCGAAAAGAACGAAATTGATGCTGATTTACGAGCATCCTGTAAGGTGTGCAAAGAATTTATACCGTATAATACTGATATGACTATTTTTCTGGCAGGAAATAAGGAAATAAATAATCAATGCAGAATATTTTTAAATACAGATAGGGCTGAAGATTTTGCAGAATCTACAGATGGAAATATTGTACAGGATAAAATAAATACAGAATTAATTGATGAGTTGAAAGTAAAGAGATTGGAAGAAAGAAAAAAATTGTTTGAGGATAAAAAGATAGAAAAGCTCGGGCTTGAAGGGTTGATAGATATTTTTGGGAGATGTATAAGTTGTCATGCCTGTGGTAATGCCTGCCCTATTTGTTATTGTAGCTTATGTTATTTTGATTCTCAGGAGAGTGAATATAAGCCAGTAGATTATGAATCTGAACTGGAAAAAAGAGGAGCAATCAGGGTTCCACCTAACACGGTAACTTATCAGGTTGGGCGTTTGATTCATGTGGGGATTTCCTGTGTTGGTTGTGGATGTTGTGAGGATGTATGCCCGAGCGAAATACAACTATCTACAATTTTTATAAAAGGAAGCGAATCTATTCAGGAGAAATTTAATTATATACCGGGTAAAAACCCTGAAGAGTTGATACCAATCTCCACATTTGACATTAAGGAATTTCCTGAAGTAGAAACTTAAGGGAGAAAAATATGGAGGAAAATTTTGAGCCAAGATTGGTGGGTTTTATGTGTCGCTGGTGTACCTATCAAGCAGCAGACCTGGCAGGCACAAGTAGAATGAAATATCCATCTAACCTTATACCTATAAAGGTGTTGTGTTCCAGTCGGGTTGACCCTTTATGGGTATTAATAGCTTTTATGAGAGGTGCTGATGGTGTTCTTGTTGCAGGCTGTCATCCGGGTGATTGTCATTATCAGGAGGGTAATTATCATACACGAAGAAGATTTGTTCTTGTAAAAAATGTATTTGATTCTCTTGGGCTTGAGTCTGAAAGATTAAGACTTTCCTGGATTTCCGCCTCTGAAGGAAGAAAATTCGTTGAAGTAACTTCTGAATTTATAAAAAATATTAAAGAAAAGGGCCCTAATCCAGCAAAAAAAGCTATATTTTTATAAAATAGTATTATTCCCACATATAGCTACTATAAAGATTAATATTCTTTTTAATACCTTTATTATAAACATATATTACTTCTGTTGATTTTTTTTTATTTAAAGTTTATCTACCATTGAAGTGATATATACACAGTTTTAAAAAGTAGAATGGTAA
>QNDJ01000119.1 GCA_003644825.1 Candidatus Zhuqueibacterota bacterium
AAAGGATGGAAAAAAAGTTATCAGAAGAAAAGGGGTTCATATTAAAAAGTTAAAATGACAAAAAAACTGGTTATTTTTACAATTCTATATTTTACATTTTTTGAAAATGTATCAGGAGATTATTATATAAAAGGCAGGTTTGTCTATCAGGATAGAGAATTATATAACTATGGTTTTACCGGTTCAATGCCATTTAAACCTATAAGGTTTGCGCTTGTACGTGCAATAGATAACGATACCCAGGAAATATTATCAGAAGGAAGTACAGACAAAGATGGTTATTTTCAACTATTTGTCTCTGAGGTTTCAGTAAGAAATGTTCTTGTTGAATGTATCAGTCAGGAAGCAAGTAATAATGGATATACAAATTATCAGGTATTAAATAATATTAATGAAAAAGCTCTCTATTCATTAACAACTGATGTGTATAAGAACCATCCATACGATTTGGATATAGATTTCACTGATGCCCCTGTTGCGGCAACTCCGGGAAATCTGGGAGAGGTTTTTAATATCTTTGATGAAGCAACAAACTGTTTCCAGTACATTGAATCCCTTCTGGGTAACGAAAGTACATATTTTTTATCTATTTTCTGGGAAAAGGGAGGACAAACCGGCAGTCAGTATTATGGAAGTAAAGTTTTTATTCAGGATTATCCAGAGGATGGTGATGGATATGATGATGATGTAATCAGGCATGAAATAGGGCATTTTGTAGCAGATAAATACTCCAGAGACGATAGCCCTGGTGGAACTCATTATCTACTTTTGCCCGGAGATTTAAGGCTTGCCTGGTCAGAAGGATGGGCAAACTTTTTCAATTCTGCCGTTAAAAGTTTTCATAATATTCCTTATCCTGAATGGTATGTTGATACATCAGGTGATAAAGGTGCTGGTAATTTAAGATTCTCGTTTGAGTTTGAAACACCTTCCTATGGTTATCTTGTTGAAGGAAGTGACTATGAAGCTTCAGTAACTGCTGTATTATGGGA
Source organism: Candidatus Zhuqueibacterota bacterium (assembly GCA_003644825.1). Lineage (GTDB taxonomy): Bacteria > SM23-31 > SM23-31 > B21-G16 > B21-G16 > B21-G16. The sequence goes on from QNDJ01000119.1 coordinate 993, forward strand.
CATCATTGATGGAGCAGTCATAGATGACCATTCCCCCGGATTCGACGATGACCCTCTCGATACCCCAACAGGTAATCAACTTATATGGACCGTTATTACAAAATATTTCAAAAAAGTTAATAACATAACTATAGAGGACTTCTGGGATGGCTGGATATCACCTGACTATGGAATAACATATAAAAATGAACTGAACAATATCCTCTTAATGCGAGGTATAGAGTATTTTCCTGATATTTACGAAGAAGATGATATATTAACCAAAGCTAATATATACTACCCTGACAGTTCTCCCCAGCATCATACATATTACGGGAAAAATGATGTTGACTGGATAAAATTTTTTGCTTCTCCGGGTGATACCTTCATAGTGGAAACTTTTAATCTAAAAAACGGGGCAAACACCTCTTTACAATTATTTAATATATCAGGGGATTCAAGCATTGCTTACAATGATAACAAAGATAACGGCGAAACCCTTGCTTCAAGAATTAAGTTCTGCTCTGAAACCGGTGATTCCCTGTTGATAAAGTCCAAATCAATTTCAAATGTAGCATATTACGGCTCTTATGATATTATGATAAAAACTCAGAAGTTTAATAAAGGTAAATACAAACTCGCTAATCATAAAAATAGTAACCTGATATTTACTATTTCAAACTTTGGAGCTTACGGGTTCAAAAATACAAGAGACGATTCTGAAGGAGATGGATTTATATTCCCTGCAAATACAGAAAATCGACTTTTTCTTGGTGCTCTTTTGATTGGTAATGGTAAAGACAGGGTTTCTGATGTTGCTGATAATGGAAATGAAAAACGGGAAACTGATTTTGTTCCCCTGCCGGATGAAGAACTCACTATATCCGACTATGGAAACACTCAGATAGGTTATGCTAAATTTTCTGACTCTAATGCACCTTATCCGCTCAACATTACTGTAATGCAGCAAAGTTTACTCCTGACTTCTGAAAACAACAAAAATTTCATCATTCTGAATTATTCTATAAAAAACTCAGGAGAAGAAATTCTTGATAGTCTGATAGTTTCGTTATATTTTGACTGGGATATATCAAAAGATCTTGCTGATTGTGAAAATATTGACTGGGAACCATCCTTTAACCTTGCTTATCAATATAACCCGATAGATACAACAGCACCTTATATAGGAATAGCTCAGCTATTCCCATCAAAAGCAGGCGGATTCAGAGTTATTTTTCCCGAAAGCAGTTTAAAATTAACCAATAGTAACAAATGGTATTATATGAGAAGTGGATTTGAAATTACATCTGCTTATGAGAACGATGTAGCCCAGTTAATCTCGTCAGGTCCTTTCAGTGTGAATCCCGGTGATTCAATTAATACAGCATTTGCAATAATCGGTGGGAAAAACCTTGATGAACTCAAATCCGGTGCTGTAGCTTCGATGAACTTCTGGAAGGAAGTTTTTAAACCAACAGACATCTCTGATGCTAAAAACCATTCTCCTGAAAAGTTAAAAATATTTCAGAACTTTCCAAACCCATTTAATTCAAAAACAAGCATAGTCTATGAATTAAGTAAAAACCTGAAAGACAAGCCTGTTATCGAAATCTATAACATAATAGGGCAAAAAATTAAAACATTCAAAAACTTAAATAATACTGTCGGTAAACACAGGATAGTATGGGACGGAAAAAATAGTGAAGGTATTGAAGTATCTTCTGGTGTATATATTTACACATTCAAATATAATGGATTTCAATTATCTCGAAAGATGTTAATTTTACACTAATAAGAAACAGAGAATTATATGGAAAAAATATACGTTGCATTTATATGGCATTATCACCAACCCTATTACAGGAAAACTATTGGTGGTAATTTTATGTTGCCCTGGGTAAGGCTTCATGGAATTAAAGATTACAATGGTATGATAAATATACTAAAAGAATTCCCTGCCATAAAGGCTACATTTAATTTCACACCTGTTCTTATAAAACAAATAGAAGAATACTGCACAGAAAAAGCCATTGATGAAGACCTTGAAATCGCAAGAAAAAAGATTTCTGATTTAACCATTGAAGACAGGATTTATATTCTCGATAATTTTTTCAGGGCAAATAAATATAATATGATTAAACCTTTTCCAAGATACTGGGAACTCCTTAAAAAAAGGAAAATCGGTGAAAAAAAAGGAGTTGAAACCGTTAACGATTTTACTGATTCCGAATTACTTGATTTAATCGTTCTTTTTAACCTTTCCTGGATACATCAAACAGAGTTCCAGCACAGCGAATTTCTGATGAAACTTAAGAAAAAAGGCAGAAACTTCACAGAAAAAGAAAAAGATGAACTCCTTGAGTTTGAACTCAAAATTCTGACAAAAATATTCCCCCTTTACACTGAAATAAGTAATAATAAACAGATAGAGATAATCACAAGCCCTTTTTATCATCCTATTCTTCCCCTACTCTGCAATTTTGAGTCTGCAAAACCAGGGCTACCTGGAGTAAATTTACCACGGGAGAAAAGTGTATTAAAAGACGATGCAAAACTTCAAATCAAAAAGGGAATTGAATACTTCAAAAAAATATTTGGGTCTGCACCTGATGGAATGTGGCCTTCCGAAGGCTCTGTATCCGAAGATATAATTCCACTATTAATTGAAGAAAATATTAAATGGATTGCAACCGATGAAGAAATCCTTTCAAAATCTATAAACGTACCTTTCAGAGATGAAAAAGGCGCCATTATAAACAAATCAGTTCTATACAAACCGTATAAAATTGTTTCTGAAAAAGGAGAACTAACCATTGTTTTCAGAGATAGAGAATTATCGGATATAATCGGTTTTGATTATCATAGAATGAAACAAGAGGATGCTGCTGTAGATTTAATAAAAAGATTAGAAAGCAGGATTGACCCTTCTAATGATAAACAACTTGTTACTATAATACTTGATGGTGAAAATGCATGGGAAAGCTTTTCTGAAAATGGTATACTGTTTTTCAGAACTCTGTATGAATTACTCTCAAAAAATCCCAGAATAAAAACCACCACTATATCAGAGTATCTAAATAAGTATCCACCCGATAGTAAAATAGAAAAACTTTACCCGGGTTCCTGGATTAATGCAAACTTCAGAATATGGATAGGACACGAAGAAGACCTCAAAGGATGGGAATATCTATTAAAAACAAGAAAAGACCTTTTCAGATTTCTTGAGGAAAATAAAAACCTTATACCTGAGGAACAGAAAGAAAAATTGATGGATGAGTTATTCATTGCTGAAGGAAGCGATTGGTACTGGTGGTTTGGAGATGACCATTTTTCAGGAATGGATGATAAATATGATCAACTTTTCAGGCAACATCTAAAAAATATTTATTACATTATGGGAAAAATACCCCCGGATTTTCTTGAAGTTCCTGTTATGAAGTACGAAGAAAAAGCCTTTTTTTCTCTCCCAAGAGCATTTCTCAGGGTTAAGATTGACGGAAAAATCTCAAGCTACTACGAATGGTTTGATGCAGGTTACTTCAGTACCAAAACAGAAGGCGGTTCTATGGAAAGTTCCAAAAAAAGAATTTTCGACTCTATGTATTTTGGATTTGATGGTAAATATCTTTATTTAAGGATAGATTTCCTTGAAAATTTTTCTCTTGAAAAAGAAAAGGAGAAAATTCTTATCCATTTTTATTCACCAATCAAGCAGAGTTTATCACTTTTTTATTCGGGGAATAATGAACTTGTTGAAATTGTAAAAAATGATAATAAGAAAATTTCGGAAACCGCCCGTTTCTGTATAGATAAAGTATTAGAAATGAAAATCGCTTTTGAAGAATTAGAACTTAAACCAAAAGATATGGTTTTATTCTCAGTATATTTTGAAGAGAATGGAAATATGAAAGATAAAATTCCACTAACTAGGTCAATTTTCTTTGAAGTTCCAGACAAATATTTTGAAATAATCAACTGGAGAGTATAGAACTAAAACCTTTACTAATAAATATTAAGGAGGTTAAATGCCAGAATTAAGAAAAGACCCAATAATTGGAAGGTGGATAATAATCTCTACAGAGAGAGCAAAAAGACCTTCAGATTTTATTTCACCTCAGCGGGTAACCGGTTCAGCTGCCTGTCCTTTCTGCAACGGGAATGAGTGGATGACGCCACCGGAAATTTTCGCTTTCCGAAACGAAAACTCTATAAAAGACAAAGAAGGATGGAGAGTTAGAGTTGTGCCAAATAAATTTCCTGCTTTAAGAGTAGAAGGTAACCTGGATAAAAAAGGCATCGGGATTTATGATAGAATGAATGGTATTGGTGCTCATGAAGTCATCATTGAAACACCCCAGCACGAAGTATCAATATCCGCCCTTACCAACAAAAATATTGAAGAAATAATTCTGGCATATATGTATAGAATGAGAGATTTAAAACAGGATAAAAGATTAAATTATGGAATGTTATTCAAGAATGTAGGTATAAGCGCAGGTGCTTCTCTTGAACATTCTCATTCCCAGCTAATTGCCCTTCCTACCGTCCCAAAAATAGCTAAAGAAGAAATGGATGGAGCAAAATACTTCTTTGATTACAGAGGCAGATGCATAATCTGTGATATGGTTGCTCAGGAAAGAGAAGATGGCAGCAGAATTATTTTCGAGACCGAAAATTTTATTGCTTTTGCACCATACGCTTCAAGATTTCCCTTCGAAACCTGGATAATCCCGGTTTTTCATCAATCTCATTTCGAAAAAATGGAAGAAAGATATGCCTATGAATTGGGAAAAATATTAAAAACGGTGTTGACCAAACTTGAAAAATCTCTTGAAGATCCACCCTACAATTATATGATTCATACTGCACCTTTCAATTATAACGACCTTGAATATTATCACTGGCATATTGAAATTATCCCCAGAATGACAAGGGTAGCTGGATTTGAATGGGGAACTGATTTCTATATAAACCCCGTTCCACCAGAAGATGCATCAGCTTTTCTGAGGGAAATAGAAACTGATAGTTAAATTATTGAAATCTACAAAAATTTCACTTCTATTTTGTTTCATACAAACACAATGATTTCACAAATTATTTTAATTTCA
>QNDJ01000120.1 GCA_003644825.1 Candidatus Zhuqueibacterota bacterium
GGATGGCAGGAATAAACAACAAAAAATCCTGCAGGTTTCCCCCCCGGGTCATCTACTCTTAAAAATCTAACAGTTCTGTCGATTTTTCCTTCTGGATTATTTCTATTATAAGATAGATTTACTTCATTTTTACCATAAAAAATCTTCGATGGTATTAAATTTTTATCTGCATTAATTACTGATTCTACAACCGAGTTGTGTAGAAAATTTAACCATTCGTCATCTATTTTGCCACAGTTTCTCAGGAATATTGTCGCAGGACCTGAGTGAGTATGAGTGGCAATAAGGATAATATTTTCTTCCTGAACTTCAATTTTCCTTGATATATTTTTCCTGATTACATTAACAGATTCTTCAGAAAAAGCAAGAATATCGCAGGATATTATTACTAATTTTAAGCTGGATGTTTTTATAACCCATGCTGATGAGTATAAAGAGTCATGTAGCCCGATAGATTTTCCTATTCTTGCCACATAACCGGTAAGCTCAATACCTGCGGGTGGTGTTATTTCGGTTCTTGAAAATCCTGATTTAAATTCCATCATGAATATCAATCCCTCTGGTAATCTTCAAATTAAATTTATTGTAAAATAATTACAAGAAAAATAAAAAAAGGTTTTTCTTAATCGATTAAAATAGATATATTCAAAATAAATAAATAAAGATTAACCATTCAGACGGGGGTAAAATGAAAAGAGGTATAATTTTATTTACGATTTTATTTATTTCACTATGTCAGAACAGCAGAATATTCAGTCAGAATAAACAGAAGCTGGAAGGAAGAGCAATATGGGCGGTACCTGCAAATGCAGGAAAAACAGAAAAATCGGTCAAAGAGTTTGTTCTGAAGTGTAAAAAAGCAAATATAAATATTATTGTTATGCTTGTGAAAAATACCGGTGGTAGAATTTTCTGGCATAGTAAGAAATTCCATGAAGCAATTGACCCGAACTGGAAAGATTTTGATATGCTGAAGTATCTTGTTGATGAAGCTCATAAATACGGAATCAGGGTTCATGCGTGGTTTTGTGATTTTCCTGAAGGGAAAGATTCTCCTGCGTATAAAAATTACCCGGAATGGGCAATGTTGAACCCTGAAGGTAAAACTACTACAAGCGAATTCCTGGCAAATGGTAGGCCCTATTATATGGTATGGATGTGTCCTGCGAGAAGACCCGGATATACGGACCAATGGCTTATTCCAATGATTGAGGAAGTTACCCGGCTTTATAACATTGATGGAATACATCATGATTATGTTAGATACCCTGGAGATGTAGCCCCGAATGATTACTGCTTCTGCGATTATTGCCTTGAGAATATGTTAAGTTATAACCATTTGCATTATGAATCTATGCCTGATCTGTTCATAAAGTTGAATGAAGTTCTACCAAAAAAGGAAGCAAACTGGTGGTCCGATAATACTGCCAAACCAAAAAACTGGAATAAAATGACAAGAAAGGAAAAGGCTGACTTCTTCAGAAAAGGAAGTTATATAAAAAATGGGCTCAAAGATATGAATTATTTTTTCTTTGAATACAGAAGTGATGCCATAAAAAGATTTATCAGAGAATCCTGGGAAGCTGTTCACAAAATCAGACCAGATATTGAAGTTTCTGCAGCTGTTTTTAAGAATCCTCAGGTCAGTGGTAGGTTTATAGGACAGAGATGGAGAGACTTTGCCCCCTGGATTAACATTATGATGCCTATGTCCTACAGAAGTCATTTTCAGGGTGATTTTGAAACGTTCTTGAAACTTCTGGAAGAGTATTCAAGATATGAAGTAAAATGGGCTAAAGGATTAACTCACCTCTACCTGGGAATTACTGCCCATTACATTTACAAAGAAGAATATGAACCTCTAAATAATATATATAATCTGCTGAACAAAGCAAAGAATAAAACTTATGAAAAAAACTGGAATAAAAACATCCAGAGGAGTTACCAGCAAATTAAAAAAAATCTCAGTAATTCTGCCCCTTCCCTTGAAGTGAAAATATCTTCTCTTGTAAAAAAGATTTCTGAAAAAGATTTAACTTCAGTTATTCCATTATTAAATGAAATTGATACACTGAGAAAAAATCCACCGCCGGGTTTTTATCCTGGAGAAAAATTGAAAAAGGCTATAGAAGCAGTGAGGAGAGGTGGTGTTGAAGGTGTTGTTATATTTGCCGCTTCTCATATTGAAAACAAGAAGTTGTGGAGTACCCTTGAAGAGGCATTCAGTGAACCTTCTCGTCCACCTGATAAGGCTTTGCCCATTCAGACTCTTCAGATTGAAAAAATAAGCAATGATGAAAAAAGAATTGATAAACTTGAAAAAATGGTATATTTTTTCCAGATAACTTCAATAATACTTGCTGTTTTATTTCTTGCTACAATTTTTATCAGTATAAAATCGTTTAAAAGATTAAAAAATGTTCGAAAATGAGCCAGTTAGATTGGTTAATTGTTTTTTTGTATATATTGATTATCCTTTTTATTGGGTTGTATTTTTCAAGGAGAGCTGGTAAGAGTATAGAGGATTACTTTTTAGCCGGTAGAAAACTTCCCTGGTGGATACTCGGTATTTCTGCAACAGCCACGTATAGTGATGCCGGGCTTGCACCTGCTGTTACAATGCTCGTATTTACTGGTGGGTTACTCGGAAACGGCGTCTGGTGGATATCTTATATGGTCTGGATGCCCCTTGTAGCAGTTATATGGTCTAAATTATGGAGAAGACTTGGCGTTTTAACTACTGCAGAATTGATTGAAGTTCGATATAGTGGAAAAATGGCAGGGATATTCAGAGGAGTTTATGCTTTTTTTATGTGTTTTGGTTTTGCTGTAATCCTGATGGGGTATGTAACAGGATGGCTTGAGAGTGCCCTTACACCAATATTGGGCTGGTCTGGCTTCAAAATGATGATAATATTTGGTGTTGTAGCGATGTTTTACACTTTTTTATCCGGGTTATTTGGAGCAGCCTACTCTGATTTTCCACAATTTTTGATTTTTCTAACCGGTAACATCATTTTCCTGCCAATTTTAATAGATAAAGCAGGTGGATGGGAAACAATTCACAACAATATTTATGCTTTAAGAGGTATGGATGGAGGAAATCAATTTTTTAAAGTTTTTCTTCCTGCTGAAGGACTGGGAGGATTGACGATTTTTGCTTTTGTTGTTCAGGGACTTTTCTTTGCAGCCTCACCTGCTGGAGGAGAGGGGTTTACTGCTCAGAGGTTTATGGCAGCAAAAAATGAGTTTCATGCTCAGGTTGGTCAGTTCCTGAATGCATTTCTTACACTTGTGGTAAGAGTATTTCCTTTTCTTGTAATAGGCATTGTAGGGGCTTCTCTTTATTCACTCGATTCAATAAAGGAACCAGGGGATTTATGGGCAATTCTCGTTTCCCGGTATTCTGTTTCAGGATTAACAGGTTTACTTGTAGCTGGAATTATTGCCGCTTATATGTCAACTATTGACACTGAAATTAACTGGGGCGCTTCATATCTGTTAAATGATATATATAAAAGATTTATAAAAAAAGATGCTTCAAAAAAACATTATGTATGGGTCAGCAGGTTTTTAAGTATTCTAATGCTTGTTTTTGCAATTCTTATCGCCCACTACCTTGTAGATGAAATGAAAGCCTGGTTTCTCTTTATTAATTCTGTTATGGTAGCCTTCCTTTTGCCTTTGAGCTGGCTTCGTTTTTTCTGGTACCGATTGAATATTTATGGTGAAATGTCCGCAATTATTGGCAGCATACCCCTCGGATATTTTATATGGTTTGTAATGGATTTTAAGGATAAACCTTTTTACCAGGGTTTTCTGCTTTTATTTGGTGCAGGGTTATTAATTATTCTTATTGTTACTATTCTTACAAGACCTGAAAAAAAGGAAACACTGATGGATTTTTACAATAGATGTAAACCCCCGGGGTTCTGGAAAGTAATTACTTCTGAGCTTAAAAAAGAGGAAACTATACAGCGAAAAAAAGAGATAATTAATGATATAACGGATTGTCTTATAGGAATAGTAATTTGCGGTGGTAGTATTATGTCAGTTATAAGTATACTTGCTCAGAATCCTGTTATCTTTATTTTTTCTGCGACAATCACAATTATGTGTATATTTTTATTCATAAGAAGATGGAAGAAAAAAGAAGTGTTCAGTAGTTTAAGATGAAACTATATTCATCTTGAAATTCCTTGACATTAATTCAAGAAAAATTTAAATTTTAATCCTGACTTAACTAACCTGTTGTAAAATTTATAATAGGGAGGAAGCCACTAATGAAAACCAGGTCATTCATTGTTAGTATTGTCATTTTACTTTTATTTTTATCATCATCTTTTGCCCAGCAGAAAGAATCAGCAAACATTGAAACTTTATTGCAGTATATTAAAAAGATTGATAGCAGGCAGGAATCTATGCGTCATTATTTTGATATGCTTGGCAAAAAAATTGATGATGTTCTGTGGTATTTTAAAGTTGGAGACATTGCAGAAATTGACAAAGTAAGGTTCACAAGTGTTCCACCAAGGGTTATTAAAAATCCAAAAAGATATGGAGCCAAAAATCCTGTGAAATTTTATTCTTATGTTTTTATTCCAAAGAACATTGACAGAACAAAGAAATATCCATTATTACTTTTTCCCCACGGAGGTGTTCATTCAAATTTCAGCACCTATTACACTCATATTGTAAGGGAACTGATTAAACAGGGTTATTGTATCATAGCAAGTGAATACAGAGGAAGTACCGGATACGGAGAAGGGTTCTATAAGTTAATAGATTATGGAGGACTGGAAGTTGAGGATGTTTTTAAAGGAAGAGAATATATGCTTGAAAATTACAGTTTCATAGACCCTGAACGGGTCGGCATTCTTGGCTGGAGTCATGGAGGGTTAATAACCCTGATGAATATTTTTAACCATCCAGAAGCGTTCAAAGTAGCCTTTGCAGGTGTTCCAGTCAGTGACCTTGTTGCGAGAATGGGTTATGCTACTGAAGGATACAGAAAGTTATACTCGGCAGAATATCACATAGGGAAAACTGCTCATGAGGATGTTGAAGAATACCGCCGACGTTCGCCTGTATGGAATGCACATAAGCTACAAACTCCTCTGTTGATACATACAAATACAAACGATGAAGATGTAAATGTGCTTGAAGTTGAGAGTTTAATCAGAGCTCTAAAAGCTGAAGGAAAAAAGTTCGAATATCAAATATTTAAGGATTATCCTGGAGGACACAGTTTTGACAGACTGGACTCTAAAACTGCAAAAAAAATAAGATTGAAAATATATAAATTCCTTGCAGGATATTTGAATCCACCCAATCCCTTTAATAATGTAGATGAATTTTAATGATGTAAACCTGAACTTCTTTAAATTTTTCAGGAAATAAATCTGGACAAAAGTAATAATCTCAGATTAGAAGTTCTGTTTGAACCTGATTAGCAAATTTCAATATTTTGAAGCCAGATATTGTTTGGCATTGTGCCAAAAAATATGCCAGAAAAACTTAAATGAAAATATGATATAACTATTTACCCTGAAGGAACAGCTTTTCGGTATCGTACTGAACAGAAATTTTGTTTGCTGGAAAAATTTATTAAATCATATTTTTGCAGGAGAAATTTACTCTGGTCAATAAATTCTATATACTTTATAAATCCGGGAATTATGAAAAAGCTGAGGAAACTTCACAGTATTTCTGCCTGCATATAAAAAAACTTCATTATATGTTAGTTATCTATTTACAAGAGGATTTTATCATTTTACTCTTGGAAACGTGGAAAAAGCAGAGAAAGAAATTAATCTAACAATCCCATTTTTATTTGATTTTCTTGTGGACAGGAAGTAAAATCAGGTTCTTTCTATTTTCAGCAAAATAACAGAAAAAAAATCACATTAAAAACAGAGGTGAACAGAAGCATAAATAAAAATAAAATCAAAGAATGTATTTGAAAGAATTAAGTTTGAACGGTCAATACCATCGGTTCATCTAAACTTTCTTTCTTTAAGAAATTTTATATATATTTTTGAATTAAATCATATTTTCAAAAATATTTTATGTTTGTAA
>QNDJ01000121.1 GCA_003644825.1 Candidatus Zhuqueibacterota bacterium
GAATGGATTAATAACTAAAAAGAGTGAAGAGTTAAAACCATTTAAATATTACAAGTTTGATTTATACAAGATGATTAATAAAATATGTAAGTTAAAAAAATATAATCATCTTAAAGAAAATCTACATAGTATTCGTACTAAAACAAATTTTCTAATTCATGGAAATAAAAAGGTATCTAGTTCAGAAGCAACTGAAATGCTAAAGTTAACTCTTAAAGTAGTTCAAGAACTCTAATTATTTTACATTTCATTATAACTTATCTAAATGATATTATAAGTTATAATATTATCTGAGACTTTAGCACATTTTTTTTCTTTTCTGTTTTTCTTTTAATTACTTCTAACTGTTTGTTATTCTTAATTTATCATACTAAAAAAATCTAACCTTTTTCTACAATTAGAGATCTCAAATGAGAGACCACATTCAAGACTAAAGCAATCTCAACCAGTCTGTCATTACCGTTCCACTATACATGGTCGAAGTAATCCCCATCACTCTGTCATTGTGAGACCGTAAGGTCGAAGCAATCTTTTAAATATTATAGCATTATTTAAAAAACAGGCAGTGATGTCCGTTCTACGGGTTTTGTTTTGAATAAATGAAAACATAAAGAATATAATTACTGTATTATCATAATACATTATTTTTATAAACCCCATCAGGGGTGGAATGTTTGTAGCAGAGAGAATGAAAGAAATAAAGAGCTCCGTTAGGAGCGAAATAATCTTTGTATAAATTGTTGATAAGTTGTATAATAATATTATGGTTATGAGTGTTAAAGGTAAGTTCCACAGGAAGGTATTATTTTTATAGGGAACAATTTTTTATTTAAATTTGTGTAATTCGTTGTTTATACTAGAGAAATGACACCATCAGAATAGAATTCTGGTGGTGGATTAAATGTTCTTAAAGTCTCTGAAGAGACTTACTTTGATGTTAAAAATAAAATTATGGTTTGTTTAATAGCAGTCACTTTAGTGACTGATCAGTTAGCAATACCAGCACCAGAATTTAATTCTGGTGATGGAGATGATTGCTTAAATTCTTACAAATTAATTTTTGATATGTTTTTTATTTTTTTATTCATATAAATAAACACGCTAAATTGAATTATTTCAAATAATTATTTTTCTACTTTTTTAACATAACACTCTTATCGGAGTTCAGTGTTTTTCATTATCATTGCTCTATAAACATATTACTCCTAACGGAGCTCTTTTAATAATTAGGGTAATTCGTGTAATTTGATATTTTATTAAACCGTTAAAAAATCTTCTCGCATCACACTTGCTTGTGCAATTGTATCACAAGCATCTTGCTTGTGCAATTGTATCACAAGTATTTTGTTTATTACATACTGTAGCCCCAGAAATTCCTGCCTGTAGTGTTATGACAGAATGATACCACAAGAATCGAATTATGGTAGTAGTTAAAATATTATGGAAGTCTCTAAAGAAACTGTTTAAGGGTGTAATTAACTAAGCAAGAAGTAACACAATGGAATCGGAAAGTTCACATAAAAACCATAACAATACAGGTAAAAAGTTTACAGGGAATATTAAGTATTAAAAAGCTGAAAATCAAGAGTAATTCACACAGTTTGTCGTTCATTTAAATTCATTCTCTATAAACCCCTGTATAGGTCTCATAATGAAAGTTTTAATGAGTATTAATTTGCCTAAATATTTATTAAACAATAGTAATATATTATTAAGAATCTGGAGTGCATTAACCGTAGTAATGATATTCTTAAACTAAATATAAAAGCCATATATTTGCACTCAATATTTTTCACTTTTTTAAAAATAATTATCCTCAAGCTAGAAGCTTGAGTTACTGTGTATCATTTGAACTCATAGAGATATATTATATATTCTAATTTTCTATAAAGTTCCTGTAATCTTTATTTTACTGCTTCCTATCAAGATGAGTCTCTTCAGAAACTTCAGGAGAAATAAATCTACCACCAGAATTTTATTCCGGTTATTTTGTTCTGGTAGTGCTGAAAAAACAGGTAAAAATGCATATTCTACATTTTCCATTTTACTATAAATATTAACACCTAAAAGTGTTTGATAATCACAGCGAATTATACGAACTTATATATTAAAATTGTTTTTTTTACCTTATTATTGCAGGTTAAAGCATAAATTTACAATGTAAGTATTTCAAGGCAGGTTTAAAAACTCCATATAAACGGGCAGTGATGTCCGTTCTACGGATGTAGTTAAGCACAGGATGTAAGGATACATCCGAGAACACCACCTGTTGGTTAAATATCAGAAAAAAAGCCGTAGGTTCAAGTATCCATACAAATGTTGTAGGTCAGGCATCTTTGCCTGACCAATGAGAAAAAACCTCTAAAATTTGGGTTTTCATATACCATTTATGTATTTATGTAATTTTAATATTATTTAAGAAAATACTTAATCAGCATAGGTTTCAGAGTGGTAGAAAATTGATTTGTGAATTCTTAATTTTACTATTTATTTTTATCAGTATATATTTAAAAATAAATAATTATAAAAAATTTGAATTTACTTAAGTGTTGAATGCAGTGATTTAATATTTAACCTATGTTCCCATTTCCCAGCTTTTTAGATATTTTTCCTGTTCCTGAGTTAATTTGTCGATTGAGATTCCCATTGTTTCAAGTTTTATTTTTGCGACCCATTTTTCAATTTCTTCTGGAACGCTATAAACTTTAGGTTTCAGGTTATTCTGGTTTTTTGTTGCCCATTCAGTAGTAAGAGCCTGGGTTGCAAAGCTCATATCCATTACACAGGGCGGATGACCTTCTGCAGCTGCAAGATTTATGAGTCTACCTTCTCCAAGAAGGAATAAACTTTTACCATTCTTTAATATGTACTGGTCAACGAGTTTTCTAACATTTTTTATAACTTTTGTGGAAATTTTTTCCAGGGTTGGTATATCAATTTCGACGTTGAAATGCCCAGAATTACATAAAATAGCCCCATCTTTCATTGCTTCAAAATGTTCTTTTCTTATAACATTTATATCCCCTGTAAGGGTGCAAAAAAGGTCACCGATTTTTGCAGCCTCTATCATAGGCATAACCTGAAATCCATCCATTGCTGCTTCAATTGCTCTTAATGGATTGACTTCGGTAATAATAACATTGGCACCAAGCCCCTTTGCTCTCATAGAGGCTCCTTTACCACACCAGCCATATCCAGCAATTACAACTGTTTTACCTGCCATCAGTATATTAGTTGCTCTTATAATACCATCCATAGTGCTTTGACCTGTTCCATATCTATTATCAAAAAGGTGTTTTGTATTGGCATCATTAACAGCAATTACCGGGAACTTGAGGGCGCCATCTTTTTCCATTGCTCTTAATCTTATTACCCCTGTTGTAGTTTCTTCCATACTTGCTATGATATCTGGAGCCATTTCGGGGTATTCGGAATGTATTGTAGATACAAGGTCGGCACCATCATCCATTGTAATTCTTGGTTTATTGGCAATAGCAGAATGAATATGTTTATAGTATGTTTCGTTATCTTCACCTTTAATAGCGTGAACGGGTATTTCGTAGTATTTTACCAGAGCAGCAGCAACGTCATCCTGAGTACTCAACGGATTGGATGCACATAAAACAAGATTAGCACCACCAGCCTTTAGAGTTCGTGCAATGTTTGCTGTTTCAGAAGTGATGTGAAGACAGGCGGACATATTCAGTCCTGTAAGGGGTTTTTCTTCTTCAAATCTTTTTCTTATTTTAGCAAGAACTGGCATATCCCTGTCAGCCCATTCAATTCTTTTTTTACCTTCTTCTGCAAGTTTAATATCTTTAATGTCGTATTCCATTGTTTTCTCCTTATAGAATTTATACTTCAGAGCCTAAAAGTTCGTTTATTCTATTTTTTTCTTCCCAGGTGAAACCTTCTTCTTCTCTTCCAAAGTGCCCATAAACGGCTGTTTTTTTATAAATAGGTCTTCTTAGATTTAGGGTTTCAATCATACCTTTTGGGGTTAAATTAAAAACTTTTATAACCCTTTTAGAGAGTTCGCTGTTTTTCATTTTTCCGGTACCGAATGTATCAACCATTACAGAAACTGGTTCAGCCACTCCAATTGCATAAGCAATCTGTATTTCACATTTTTTTGCAAGTCCTGATGCAACGATATTTTTTGCAATCCATCTTGCAGTGTATGAACCTGATCTGTCAACTTTTGTAGGGTCCTTTCCAGAGAAACATCCACCACCATGGCTTCCCTGACCACCATAGGTATCTACGATTATTTTTCTACCTGTTAATCCGGTATCCGCCATCGGACCACCTAATACAAATGTTCCTGTTGGATTAATATAATATTTAATTTCCTTTTTAATCATTTCTTCAGGAATAACAGGTTTAATTACATGTTCAATTATCTGATGTTTCAGTTCATCTTTCTCTATATTTGGGTTATGCTGAGCAGCAATTACGATAGTATCAATATATTCAGGTTTACCATTGGTATATTTAATGGATACCTGGGATTTGCCATCGGGTCTTAGAAAAGGAAGAATTCCTTTTTTTCTTACGGTAGCTAATCTTCTTGCAAGTTTATGAGCAAAAGATATTGGCATTGGCATCAGTTCTGGTGTTTCGTCGGTAGCGTACCCGAACATAAGTCCCTGGTCTCCAGCACCATCTTTATCTACACCCGCAGCAATATCTGGTGATTGCTGGTCAATTGATGTGATAACAGCGCAGGTTTTGTAATCAAAACCAAAAGTAGCGTCTGTGTATCCAATTTCTTTAACTGTATTTCTGACGATTGTGGGTATATCCACATAACAGTCTGTAGTAATTTCTCCACCAACCAGTACCAGACCTGTTGTAACAAAAGTTTCGCAAGCAACTCTACCGTATGGGTCTTTTTCCATTATAGCATCCAGAATAGCATCAGATATTTGATCAGCAACCTTATCCGGATGTCCTTCCGTGACTGATTCAGAAGTAAAAATGTAATCTTCCATTTCAATCTCCTCTTAATTATGGTTTAATTTCTGTGTAATCACAGATATTAAATGTCTTTTCTTTTTCTTCTATTTTAACAAAATCACCAATAATGGAGCTGGAAATATTTGAGTTTAATATGGTAGTATTTTTCCCTATTATGGTATTTTTTATAATTGAATTGATTATTTTACAATTATCAGAAATAGTAACATTTTGTCCAATTATTGAGTTTTTAATTTCACAGGATTTACCTATTAAAACAGGTGGTTTTATAAGCGACCCTGGAATTTCAGGATAGCTGTTTAAATTTGATATAAGGTATCTGTTGGTTTCGATGATTGTTTCAGTTTTACCACAATCATACCATCCATCTATCATAAATGTTCTTAGCTTATATCCATTATCAATCATTATTTGAAATGTGTCAGTTATCTGGTATTCACCTTTTGTTTTTTTATTTATTTTGAATAGTTCTTCTATAGCTTCTTTTAAAATAAACCCTTCATTTACAAAGTACATACCGACCAGAGTGAGTTTTGTTTTTGGGTGTTCAGGTTTTTCTTCGACTCTGATAACAAAACCGTTTTCGTCAAGTTCAGCTATTCCGAATCTTCTCGGGTCATCCACTTCTAAAACACCAAGAGAAGTATATTTACTATCAAATACAGGTTTTAAGTCTGCTTCGTAAATTGTATCACCAAGAATTATAAATACCTTTTCATTTTTTAGGTAATCTTTTGCCTGGTAAACGGCGTGTGCAATTCCTTTCATTTCTTCTTGATAATAGAAATCGGTTTTTATCGAAAAATTTTTAGTTATATGGTCTTTAATCATTTCGCCTTTATAACCTATTATGAATGCAATTTCATCTACTCCGGCAGAAATAAGCCTTTCCACTATGTGGTCAATAATAGATTTACCACCAACATTTATAAGAACCTTTGGGGTTATCAGGGTATGAGGCCTGAGTCTTGTTCCTATTCCTGCAACTGGAATTATCGCTTTCATATAAATTTAAATTAATATAAATTAAAATTTAAATAATTTTTTTTGTAAAATCAATTTATTTTATTTTAACAATAAACACGACAATGTCAATA
>QNDJ01000122.1 GCA_003644825.1 Candidatus Zhuqueibacterota bacterium
TAGCATATTTATGTTGTTTAGAAGAATAGCGCCTTTTTGAAATGAAGTCCCCGTCCTCATAATATCTTGAAAAGAAATTATAAAGGTCATTAAAAACCTGTGATTGAATATTTTCTGTAATATTTATTTCCTCAATTGGTTTCTTAAGTTCCAAATAACCCTTGACGAGTTTTGTTTCACCATATTTTTCTTTCAACTTTCCATTTTTAAGAATCTTATTACCAAAATCTTCTTTGATTTTCCTTTCTTTTTCTTCAATTTTCTCTAATAACTCTTTCTGGTTCTGGACCTTATACTTTTCAAACTCTTTCTCTATTGCTTTTATCAAATCATTCTCAATAAAGTTTTCTATTTCCTTTCGCTTGTAATTCATTATGCGATAAATACCAAAGTCAAGTTCCGCAGAATCAAACTGGAAGAGAACTCTTAAATGATTTTTCAACTTCTGAATGACTTCATTATTATAGTTTGCACTTTTCATTATTAATCCTCTAAATTTTTGAGTGATAAAAAAGGATATTTCATAACATATATTAAGAGAAAAGTCAAGAAAATCAAGAAAATATTTCTTAAAAGAAAGAAAATATTTACAACTATAGCAGTTTTAAAATTTGAAATCCGTTTTAAATAAAAAAATTGCAGGGATACAGCATAACAATAAAATAAAAAGCTACCCAGAAAGTATGTAATGCAGTGCATTAGATTCTTTTACTTTCTGGATAGCTTATATTGTTTTTAATCTTTTTTCTCGTATACGATTTTTCCGCCAACAATGGTATAAACGACTTCGGTTTTCATAATCTGGTCTTCCGGGATGGTCATCAAATCTTTTGAAAGAACAACTATGTCGGCAAGTTTTCCGGGTTCAATGGAGCCTTTGATATTTTCTTCAAATGTAGCATAAGCAGAACCGAGGGTATAAAGTTCAATTGCTTCCATCATAGTAAGTTTTTCCTCCGGGAACCAGCCATTACCCGGTTCACCTTTTCTATCCTTTCTTGTAACGGCAGCATAGAGTCCCTCCATAGGGTTAACAGGTTCAACGGGCCAGTCCGTTCCGAAAGCAACATGAACACCTGCATTCAACAGGCTTCTCCAGGCATAAGAATATCTGCATCTTTCTTTTCCAAGTCTCTGTTCTGCAAATCTTTTATCGGTTATGCAATGGGTAGGCTGCATAGAGGCTATAACACCGAGCTTATAAAATCTATCAACATCACTTGGAATAAGGTGTTGAGAATGTTCACTCCTGTGCCTGCTGTCTCTTCTACCATTTCTTTTTATTGCTTCTTCATAGGCATTAAGTATCATATTGTTACCTCTTGTCCCGATAGCATGAATACCTATCTGGAATCCTTCTTTATCCAGGAGGCAAACTCTTTCAATTACATCAGCCTGTGTCATTGTTGGCAGTCCTGTGGTTGTTGGGTCATCATTATATGGCCAGAATAAGGCAGCAGTACCGGAGCCAAGAGAACCATCCATAAAACCTTTTAAATAACCGAACCTTATCCAGTGGTCGTGGTATTTTTCTTTCAGTTTTTTGTATTCTCTCAATCTTGCAGGGTTATCTGTCCATGCCATATTTACTGAAACTCTGAAGGTAAGTTCGCCTTTTTTTCTGAGCTCATCGAAATATCCAAAACCACCATTAAGGTGTTGAATGCTTGTTACACCCAACTTTCTTGCGTGTTCGAGTGCGAGTTTTATTGCATTCATAGTGTTTTCTCTGGTATACATTCTCGGCATCTTAAGGAGACCCTGAGCGCTTTCTCTCAGGATTCCTGTAGGTTCACCGGTTACAGGGTCTTTATCAATTTTACCGGCATGAGGGTCAGGCGTATCTTTTGTAATACCGGAAACCTCAAGAGCCTTGCTGTTGACCCAGCAGCTATGACCATCAACCCTGGTTAACATAACAGGATTATTCGGTGATACTTCATCGAGGATTTCTCTGGTGGGCCATTTTCCACCAGGAAAAAGCGAATGGTCCCATCCTCTACCTGTAATCCATTCACCGGGTTTAGCTTTATCCACTCTCTCCTTTACCAGTTGTTGTATCTTTTTCAGCGAAGCTATATTCCGTAAATCAAGTGAAATAAGGCTGAACCCCCCGCTGATAAAGTGAATATGAGCATCGTTGAAACCAGGGCATGCCATTTTCCCCTCAAGGTCTATTACTTTAGTAGTCGCAGGGTCAATAAATTTTTCAATCTCCGAATTATAACCAACAGCAATAATCTTTTCTCCTTTTATAGCAACAGCTTCCACTCTGGGTCTTTCCTTATAAATTGTGATAATCTTTCCGTTTTTCAAAACCAGGTCAGCTTTCTGAGAAAAACATATTCCTGCTAACAGAAAAATTATGGTTAAAGAGATAAACAGGATAAATGTTATTCTTTTCATCACAATTCTCCTTTTTTTATACTTTACTTTAATTTAGAAATTATATTTTTATAGATTGAATATTCAAGTTTTGGTCTGGGGTTAAATTTTAAGTACAGTTCCATAAACTTATTCTCAATCTTTCGTTTTTTCCTTTGTTCAATAATACTTTCAATAATTTTACTCTGAGAAACGAACTGCAGAATTGAATTATGTATTTGTTTTTCATAATTTTCCGATACCAGAACAGCATAATTGGCTTTTACATTGGGTTGAACACCGGAAGTTAGAGCCTCTTCTGCTGAAAAATCGCCCCATACCGAGTATTGCAGGTAACTCCTGATTCTAACCGGGGTGCTCATATCCGCAAGAATACTATCACCAGCCTGAGGTCCATCAAAGGCACCAATTTTATAGACCGCCAGATGGTCAATGTGTTCTCTGTAGGAATTGGGCAGTATGAGCCTTGTTGTTTTTATTTCTCTAAGCAGGGAAATAACTCTGTGGAACGTTCCTTCATTTCCATCAGGCATATATCTTCCAGTATAAAAATCAATTGAAAAATCATCGTAATTTAATCTGATTATCCTTTCTTCAGGTATACCGAGGTTTTTGTATGCATTTAATCACTCTTTTTCTCTAATTTTTACTATATCATTTTTGTGTTCAGGTGTGGTGTATCCTGCACTTCCATTACAGAAAATTACAATGTATATTTTTGCCCTGTATAATTGAGCTGCTAAAATTAAATATCCCGCTCCCAGTATTGCGTCGTCATCATGAGGTGAAAAGAAAACAATCCTTTCATCTTCGCTATTCCAATCAGGAAATATTAAAGAAATGTTATTACTTTTTTTTCTCTCCCAGAGGTCAATAAATTCGATTTCGGACATTATCCCCTCTTTTACAGCATTAAATATAAAGTTATATAACTAAAGTTTCAAGGATTTTTCCAATAAAGTTTCTTTGTAAGCTTTATAAATTATAATATCTGTTTAAGTCGTTTTCCGAAGAGGTTTAATTTGAATTTTCTGATATTTTCAGGGGGTAAAAATTTTCCTTCCGGGCTTTTGAAACATAAAGCATCAAAGGGGCACTGAATAATACAGGCACCACATCGAACACACCTGTTCTCTTCGGTAATTCTGGCAATATGTTGAACAACGTCAACATTAAAACAGTTTTTCGGGCAAACCTGTTCACAAAAACCTGCACCTTTACATTTTTTTTCGTCAAGGTAAACTTTTAAAAATCTGTCCTTATGTAATCCACTCTTGTAAACAGGTGTACTGCCCATTAAATCAATACTTATGAGAAGAATAAATATCAATGAAATAACACACCAGCGAAAGATAAATCCCGTTGAAAACTCACCTGATAAAATACTGTAAAAAACAAGAATGATTATAACACAGCCCCAGAAGATTAATGGTAAACGGCTGAAATCGAAAATAACAGAATACCTGCTGAAAGCTATATTTTTTCTTTCAGGATTAAGCCATCTGGTATAAAGTGGAAATGATAAAAACATCAATAATGATAATAACCATATAAATGCAACCAAAGGCAGGCAAATTCCAGGAAAAAGAAGGATAGCTATCAGACCCGAAATCATTGAAAAAGGAAAAGCCCACATAACACCCATTTCAATCCTCTGAACCAGAGGAAATTTAACTTCTCTCATCTCCAGGGTTTTTCTGAATCCATTTTCAATAAACTCAGGAATATCTCCCGCATATACTGGTCCCCAGATTACTTTCCAGCCTATTTTTTCTTTTATAACCTTTTTTTCTATACCTGCAGCAGAAAGTTGGGGTAATATTATATTTCTGTGGTCTACAAGTTTTTCAATTCCGCTCGTCTTTAATGAAGAAATAACACTATGATTATTAAAATGACCACCAGTAGCACCACACCATACATTAAATCCCCTGCTGTTTGAGGGAAGAATGTAACAGTCAACTCCTCTAAGTACTCTTTTCAGTCTTTCTACAGTCAGATGATAATTGCAGGTCAGAAAAACCGGCGAATTTCTATCAGGAGTTCCTATTTTAATTAATGTTCTTTTATATTGAATGGGAACCCATCTCATCAGGGTTTCAATTACATTAATTAAGATATACTTCAACATATCCATTCTATTCATTTTCAGGGTTTTTTTGCAACAATCTCAACAAAGTTTTCCATTTTGTTCAGTCTAACAGATTTAATTAAAAATCCTTTTTCTTCAAGAACTTTATCTAAACTTTTTACTGGTTTTGTGGTAGATTGAGTTAATATGTAAGTAATTATTAAAAATGGAAATCTTATTATTTTATAGACTATTTTTTTGAGGATATTTTTCGGAATTGTTTCATCAGCAATGAGCAGTAAACCGCCGGGTTTTAATATTCTCTTTATCTCTTTTAAAGTGAGTGATAATTCATCTTCATTCAGTTCAGAGAAACAAAGCCCGCTCATTACAATATCATAACTTTCTGATGTTTCACTTTCGAGTTCTACTGCACCCATTTCTGAAAATTCAACATTCTGAATAATATTTTCTTTTTCAACCATATTTTTAGCAGTTTCCAACATACCGGGATTTACATCAATTCCCTTAACAAATGCTCCTTTTTTTGCAGCTTTTATTGTAAGCATACCTGTACCACAACCAATATCAAGAACTTTTTGCCCCCTTTTTACAAAGGTTATTAAACGATTATAAGTATCATCCAGATTTCCTCTTGTAAGGATTGTAATTCCTCTGTTGTATTTTTCAGGAAAAGATTCAAGTATTTTCATTAAAATATAAAGACTCATTGGATAAATTTAAAAAACTTTATAAATATAATAACAGGTATAAAATTGAAGGAGCCACTTTATATTATGAGGAAATGTCAACCATTTATTTTAACTTTTTTAAAAATTAATCCTAAACTTTAATCCTTTAAAATCTTTTGAAATTTCTGGTCTTAACGAAATTTTCTCTCTTTTTTCTTTATATGAATCCCACATTAAAAGAAAAACCATATCAGCAATATTAATCGCATAAAGAGCAACTCCAAGAACTTTAGCTTTCAGTTTTTTATCGTGAAATCTGTCATATTCTTCTTTTTCTTTTTTTCTTCGGTTAATTTCAGCCTTATATTCCTCTTCAGAAACGAGCTTCTCCCCAATATAGTATTTTCCAAATCTTTTACTGAGTTCCACTTTATTTTCGTTGTATACAGGCGGAGATCTGAAATTTTTATAAAAATAGAAGGCATATCCTGTAAATACACTTAGAAAAATTGTACCGTGAATGTAATGTTTTTTCACTATTTGACCGAGACCCGGAATCAGCTCTGAATAAACAAAAAAGTCTCGAATCTTTTCAAGAGATTCATTTATGCTGGTAATCTCATCTTCCTTTATGTAGTATACTTTTTCAACTGATTTATACTTATCTTTCTCCATTTTTATTCTATACTTACCGGGAAGTAAACCACCAA
This sequence comes from Candidatus Zhuqueibacterota bacterium, assembly GCA_003644825.1. Classification (GTDB taxonomy): domain Bacteria; phylum SM23-31; class SM23-31; order B21-G16; family B21-G16; genus B21-G16. The sequence goes on from QNDJ01000122.1 coordinate 5,859, forward strand.
CAACTACCGGGGACTGCCCTTTGTATATGTCATTAAGAAAAATATCCGCTCCCGAAGGCTCGGTTTCTATTTTTATTATCCCTTCTTTTTTAGTTTTTCTGAGCTCTGCTGATATTTTTTTATCTTCCCCTGAAAAAAATGTAATATGTTCACTGTATATCTCAGACCCTTATCTTACAAATAATAATGCATAAGAAGCAGCCTAAATA
>QNDJ01000123.1 GCA_003644825.1 Candidatus Zhuqueibacterota bacterium
CAAACAAAGGAGGGTGAAAATGCTACACAGGAAAAAAACTTTTTTGTTTAATTTTTTTATGATAAGTTTGCTTATATCCTTATTTTTATCTGTTTCAGTGAAGGTTTGTACATCTCAGGAAACTGAACAACAGAAAATGGAACGAATGAAATGGTGGACTAAGGCTCGTTTTGGGATGTTTATTCACTGGGGTCTCTACGCAATGCCTGCACGACATGAATGGGTTAAGAACAGAGAGCGTATGACTGATGAAGAATATCAAAAATACTTTGAACTGTTTGACCCTGACCTTTACAATCCTGAAGAATGGGCTCGAATTGCAAAAAAAGCTGGAATGAAATACTTTGTTGTTACTACGAAACACCATGAAGGTTTTTGCCTCTGGGACTCAAAATATACAGATTATAAAGTAACAAACACTCCTTATGGAAAAGACCTTATAAAACCTATGGTAAAAGCTTTCAGGAATGAAGGACTCAGGGTTGGATTTTATTATTCTTTACTTGACTGGCACCATCCTGAATATCCTGTTGACAGATTTCATCCGATGAGAGATAATAAAGAATTCAGAGAAAAAACCAGGAACAGAGATATTAAAAAATATGCTGAATATGTAAGTAATCAGGTAAGGGAACTTCTAACTCAATTTGGAAAAATCGATTGTCTTTTTCTCGATTTTTCATTTCCCGGGAAAGACGGAAAAGGTAGAAACGACTGGCAATCTGAGCGACTCTTAAAAATGATACGAAAGCTTCAGCCAGATATCATAATTAATGACCGCCTTGATCTGTTAGATGTTCCTGGAGGCTGGGATTTCAGAACACCGGAACAATTTATGCCAAGGGAATGGGTAAAGGTAAATGGTAAAAAAGTCCCTTGGGAAACCTGCCAGACTTTTTCCGGCTCGTGGGGGTATTACAGGGATCAATATACCTGGAAAAGTGTGCGTCAACTAATTGTAATGCTAATAGAAACCGTCAGTAAAGGTGGAAATCTTCTTTTGAATGTGGGTCCAACAGCCAGAGGTACCTTTGATAAACGCGCTATTGAAAGACTTGAAGGAATTGGAGAATGGATGAAATTTCATAGTCGCTCGATTTATGGCTGCACTGAAGCACCAGAACAGTTCAAAAAACCGGATAATTGCCTCTTAACATACAATCCTGAAACCAGAAGATTATACGTCCATATTCTTGAATGGCCCCCGGGAAGGCTTTATCTTGATGGTTTTGCTGGAAAAGTTAAATATGCCCAACTCCTTAATGATGCTTCGGAAATCAGATTTACAAAGGCAAGAAGGTCATCTGTTTTATCAGAGAAAGTTCCAGGTAATACCTTAATGCTGAGGCTTCCAGTAAGAAAACCCGATGTAATTGTACCTGTTATAGAGCTTTTTTTAAAATAACAACTCAATTTAAAAAACTTTTTGAATCTTAATACAAAAAATGAATATAATGGAGCTTTAAAATGAATAATTTTAAAAAGAGACTTCACGGTATAACACCAAAGATTGGAATACGCCCTGTTATCGATGGGCGTCGTAAAGGAGTAAGGGAATCTCTGGAAAATCAGACCATGCAAATGGCAAAATCAGCTGCCGATTTTTTAAGCAATAATCTCAGGCACTCTAATGGATTACCTGTGGAATGTGTTATTGCGGACACCTGCATCGGAGGTGTTGTAGAAGCAGCCAGAACCGCTGAAAAATTTACCAGAGAAGGTGTCGGGGTATCATTAACAGTCACCCCCTGCTGGTGTTATGGAACAGAAGTTATGGACACTGACCCTTTAATCCCAAAAGCTATCTGGGGTTTTAATGGAACAGAACGCCCCGGTGCAGTTTATCTTGCAGCAGCTCTCGCCGGTTATAACCAGAAAGGGTTACCTGCATTCAGTATTTATGGAAAAGATGTTCAGGATAGAGATGATACATCCATACCCAATGATGTAAAACAGAAATTACTCCTGTTTGCCAAAGCAGCTCTTGCTGTTGCTGAAATGAGAGGAAAATCCTATCTTGCAATTGGTTCAGTCTCTATGGGAATAGCCGGTTCAATTGTAATTCAGGATTTTTTTCAGGATTACCTTGGTATGAGAAATGAAACTGTTGATATGACGGAAATCGCCAGGAGAATGGAAGAAAATATATTCGATAAAGAAGAATATGAAAAAGCGCTTAAATGGGTAAAGAAGTACTGTATTGAAGGTGAAGACCCTAATCCATCAGAGTTGCAGGTTTCCCGGGAAAGAAAAGAAGAAGAGTGGAAAACTGTTGTTAAAATGACAATAATTGCCCGTGACCTGATGATAGGTAACCCTCACCTGGAAAAGATTGGTTTCGGGGAAGAAGCCCTGGGGTACAATGCATTAATTGCCGGTTTTCAGGGACAGAGACAATGGACAGACCATTTTCCCAATGGAGATTTTATGGAAGCAATATTGAACTCATCTTTTGACTGGAATGGTATCAGGGAAGCTTTTATTATGGCTACTGAAAATGATAGCTTGAATGGGGTTACTATGGCATTCGGACATCTTCTAACTGACACAGCACAAATTTTTTCAGATGTTCGAACATACTGGAGCCCAGAAGCAGTAAAACGAGTAACAGGTAAAGAACTAACCGGAAAAGCCGCTAATGGTATAATACATCTGATTAACTCAGGTTCAAGCGCCCTTGATGGTACAGGCCAGCAAAGTCGAAACGGGTCGCCCGTTATGAAACCTTTCTGGGAAATTTCATCTGAAGAAGTTGAAAAATGCCTCAAAGCAACAAGGTGGTGCCCTGCAGACAGAGGATATTTCCGTGGTGGCGGATTTTCATCTCAATTTTTAACTAAAGGTGATATGCCTGTTACTATGTCCAGAATTAATATAATTAAAGGGATTGGGCCTGTTTTACAGATAGCTGAAGGATACACTGTTGAACTTCCAGATGATGTTCACAATGTGCTAAATAAAAGGACAAATCCTACCTGGCCTACAACCTGGTTTGCTCCGATTCTAACAGGAAAAGGTGTTTTTAAGGATGTATATTCAGTTATGTATAACTGGGGTGCTAACCATGCAGCAGTAAGTTATGGCCATATTGGAGATAAACTTATAACTCTTGCTTCTATGCTCAGGATTCCAGTGAATATGCATAATGTTTCTGCAGAGCGAATTTTCAGACCGAGTGTCTGGAATGCTTTTGGAACAGAAAACTCTGAAGGTGCCGATTACAGAGCCTGTGCTAACTTCGGTCCTCTTTATGGAAACGCTTAAAAATCAAACAAATGAGTAGAAGTTCGATTAATATTGAATGTTCTTTATTTTAGATTATAAATGTTTCAACTGGTAATTCTATGTCAGCAACAAAATTTTTAGCCTTTGATTTTGGTGCTGAAAGTGGTCGCGTAATACTTGGCACCATAAATAACGAAAAACTCTGTCTTGAGCAGATTCACAGGTTTCAGAACAGGCAGGTGAAAATACTCGGACATATCTACTGGGACGTTTTATACCTATTTGATGAATTAAAAAAGGGACTGGAGATAACAGTTAAAAAAGGACATAAAAACCTTTCTGGAATTGGTGTTGATACCTGGGGTGTGGATTTCGGATTGATTGGAAAAGATAATCAACTTTTAGGCAATCCATTTTGTTACAGAGACTCAAGAACTAATAGAATGATGGAAAAAGCTTTCAAATTGATCTCAAAAGAAAAAATATACTCATATACCGGCATCCAGTTTATGCAGATAAATTCAATTTTTCAGCTACTGAGTATGGTGGATTCTAAAAATCCTGTGGTGGAAATTGCTGAAACTCTTTTATTTATGCCTGACCTGTTCAACTTTTTTCTGACTGGAGAAAAATGCTCTGAATACACTATAGCGTCTACTTCTCAGTTGTTAAATGTTGAAAATAGAAGCTGGGAACCTGCTATTTTTGAAAAACTCAATTTACCTTTTAAAATTATGCCTCCAATAATAGAACCCGGTTCTATTATTGGAAAGTTATTGTCTGATATTGCAAAAGATGTTGGTACTAAACCTGTTGACATAATTGCACCAGCCTGTCATGATACAGCAAGTGCTGTAGCTGCGGTTCCCGTTCAATCGAACAACTGGGCATATTTAAGTTCTGGAACCTGGTCTCTGCTTGGTATTGAAGTTGACAGACCAATAATAAATAAAAGTTCATTAAATTATAATTTCACAAATGAAGGTGGATTTGGCCAGAAAATAAGGTATTTACGCAATACTATGGGATTATGGTTATTACAAAGGTGTATTTATAGCTGGAGAAAAGAAGGAAAATCTTTCAGTTATGATGAACTGATAAAGCTTGCTACAACTTCACCACCTTTTAAATTTATTATAGATCCTGACGATAGGATGTTTTTAAACCCGGATAATATGCCTCTGGCGATTGTTGAGTTCTGTAAAAAGACAAATCAACATATACCAAAAAAAGTTGGTGAATTTACCCGCTGCATTTTTGAAAGTTTAGCTTTGAAGTACCGTTTTATCATTGACAGGATTAATTCAGTAATTGAGAAACCTGTGGAAGTGCTTCATATAATAGGTGGCGGCTCAAAAAATGAGTTATTGAACCAATTCGCTGCCAATGCTACCGGAATTCCAGTAATTGCCGGACCTGTAGAAGCAACTTCTGCAGGAAATATTCTAATTCAGGCAATCGCAAAAAGAAAAATCGATAATATTGAAGAAGGAAGAAAATTTGTTGCCCGATCATTTCCTTTGAAATATTACAAACCCGAAAACATTGAAGAGTGGAATGATGTTTATCACTGTGTGAAAGATATATTCTCTTAATGTAATAAACTATTTATCCAGAGCTTAGCTAAATAAACTGCTGTTTTCCCCTCGTGACTTGAATAATAAGAAACGTATAGTATATTACCATCAATAAAAAGACCCGGATATCCTGTATCGCCGCTACTTGGTAGATTTAAAATTAATATGGAATTCCCATCTGTAGTTATCTTAAATAAGGAAGTTTTATAGTTCTTTTGAAACTGATAATTACGTGTTCCACATAACAGACTTCCATCTGGAAGTCGAATAAAATCAGGACCACCCAGCCTTATGCCCAGATTTTCCCACAACCATTTTTTATAAGGGGGGTTGCTTGTACCAATAAATCCATATTTATCTTCTCCTTCACGTCTTATAATGGCAATCACCTTTCCATCCGAGGCAAAGCAAAGAGTGGCTTCATTTGGTTTTCCGGTTATATTAAATGTAGTGATATAAAAATAATTCACTCCATCAGTCGTTGATACCAGATGAGCTTTGAACTCTTGCGCAAAAGCCTGGTAGACAACTCCGTATCCCTTTCCCTTGAACCAGGTTACTCTCCATAACCAGTCCACATCAGATTTTATCGCTGCGTCAATGCTAATGTTTTGTGGATTTGAAAAATTTTTACCATCTGTATCTGAAAAGGATACCCAGGGTTCTCTTTTGAGAAATTTTTTTCCTTCATAAAATGAACCACCCATAATAACCATAATTCTTCCATCCGGTGTTATTGATAGTTTTGGGTCTCGTAAATCCACATCTTTTTCATAAAGATGAGCAACCGAAAACCAGTTCTGACCGTCAATTGATGATAAAATTCTTACAGTTCCATTTATTCCATAAACATGTCCTGAGCCTTCACGAAAACAGCAATAAAATTTATCCTTAAATTTAATAAAATCTGTAAATGCATTATGACCAGCTCTATCCCATATTCGCTCAACAGATATCACCGCCTTTTGAGGGCTTAAGGTTTGAGAAGTTAATGTACTATACATCAATATACATAGAAAGGATATTATTAAAATAAAACTAAAATATTTTTTAAGCATAAAATTATCTCCTTAAGTTTTTTCTGGTTAATTTGTTGTTTCTATTTTATGGTTATAACTCTAATACTTTCAGGTTTTCTGTAAAAACTTCTTTATAACCCTTTATTCTTTAACAAAATACAAATATTGTTCCGTTTTTCCAAATATAAAATTCTCAATTTTAAAATAGAGAATAAGACAAATGAACTACATAGTAAAATAA
>QNDJ01000124.1 GCA_003644825.1 Candidatus Zhuqueibacterota bacterium
AACGGGCAGTTTAATAAAATAGAAGAAGGATATAGAAACTGGAATAAGAAGAAATCTTACTGTAAAGAGAGAGATTATTCATTTATAACAACATCGGGGGAAAAAGTAAAAGATTTATATACACCACTCGATATAAAGGAAAAAGATTTTATGAATGATATTGGATATCCTGGTGAATATCCTTTTACAAGGGGTGTATATACTAATATGTATAGAGGAAGATTATGGACAATGAGGCAGTTTTCTGGTTTTGGAACTGCAGAAGATACTAACAAAAGGTATCGTTACCTTTTAGAGAATGGTCAGACGGGGTTATCTGTTGCGTTTGATTTTCCTACATTAATGGGAAGGGATTCCGATGACCCATTATCTAATGGAGAAGTTGGAGTTTGTGGAGTTGCTGTTGATTCTCTTCAGGATATGGAAACAATTTTTAAAGGGATACCTCTGGATAAGGTTTCAACTTCTATGACAATTAATGGACCTGCAATTGTTTTACTTGCGTTGTATGTTGCAACAGGTGAGAGACAGGGTATTGCTCACCATAAGCTAACCGGAACATTGCAGAATGATATTCTTAAAGAATATATGGCACAGCATGCCTATATATTTCCACCGAGGCCAGCTTTAAAATTAATAATAGATATAATTGAATTTTGTACCAATGAAGTTCCTAAATGGAATACAATATCTATAAGTGGTTACCATATAAGAGAAGCAGGTTCTACAGCAGTTCAGGAACTTGCGTTTACACTTGCAGATGGATTTACCTATGTGGAAGAGGCAATTAAAGCTGGAATTGACGTTGATAAATTTGCCCCGAGGTTATCCTTTTTCTTTAATTCTCACAATGATTTTTTTGAAGAAATAGCAAAATTCAGAGCGGCACGTAGAATCTGGGCAAGACATATGAAAGAGAAATACGGAGCAAAAAATCCCAGGTCCTGGTTAATGAGGTTTCATACTCAGACTGCCGGGTGCAGTTTAACGGCTCAGCAACCAGAAAACAACATCGCCAGGGTAACAATACAGGCTATGGCTGCGGTACTTGGCGGCACCCAGTCTCTACATACAAATTCTATGGACGAAACCTGGGCTCTTCCAACGAAAAAAGCAGCTACAATTGCTTTAAGAACTCAGCAGATTATTGCTTTTGAATCTGGTGTTGCAAATACTATAGACCCTCTTGCTGGTTCATATTTTGTTGAGTCATTAACTGATAAAATGGAAGAACAGGCTGAAGAATACTTTGAAAAAATTGAAAAAATCGGTGGAGTAATAAAAGGAATTGAAGAAGGTTATTTTCAACGAGAAATTGCTAAATCAGCTTCACAATATCAAAAAGAAATAGAAACAAAAGAAAGAATTATTGTTGGTGTTAATGAATTTGTTATGAAGGGGGAAGAACTTGAAATACCTATCCTGAAAATAGACCCTGAAGTAGAAAAAGCTCAAAAAGAAAGACTGGCTGAGTTAAAAAATAATAGGTCACAGGAAGATGTTAAAAATAAGCTTAAAAAAGTAAAGGAGGCTGCAGAAAAAGGATTGAATCTTGTGCCACCGATTCTTGATGCTGTTCGTGTTTATGCTACTGAAGGTGAGATAATTTCGGAACTAAAGAATGTTTTTGGTGAATGGAAAGAACCCAAAATTCTCTAAAGTCTATTAAAAAAAATAATAATTTTGATAATAAGCACATTGGAGGAAATATATATGGAACGTAAGATAAGAGTTCTTATTGCAAAACCCGGTCTTGATGGACACGATAGAGGCGCACTGGTTATGGCAAATGCTATGAAAGAAGCAGGAATGGAAGTTATTTATACAGGCTTACACCAGACACCAGAAATGATTGTAGAAACTGCTCTTCAGGAAGATGTGGACGTTATAGGATTGAGCATTTTATCCGGTGCTCATATGACACTATTCCCGAAAGTTTTAGAATTAATGAAGGAAAAAGGGCTTAATGATGTATTATTAACAGGTGGTGGAATCCTTCCAAAAGAAGATGTAGAAAGTCTAAAAAAAATGGGGGTTGGAGAACTTTTTGGTCCTGGAACTCCAACTTCAGAATCGATAAATTACATTAAAAACTGGGTAGAAGAAAACAGAAAATGAGGCTGTATTATTTTTTACATTATCTTTTTTCTTAATATTATTGAGCTGAATCCAAAAATAGATATTCCATATAATATTAGAATTATTCCATCTTTTATTAGATACTGGAACTCGCTTCCTTTTAGAAAAATTGAGCGTATAATAAACATAAAGTATCTAAGTGGAACGAGATATGTAAAATATTGGAGAAATTCTGGCATATTTTCAATTGGAAATAGAAATCCTGACATTAAAATTGTAAATATAGAAAAAAACCATATTATAAAAAGTGCTTGCTGTTGTGTATAAGATATAGAAGAAACAAAAATTCCAATCCCTAAAGTTATAAGTAAATAGATAAGACAAAATACAGCAAGAATTAAAATATTTCCTTCAAACGGGATTTTGAACCAGAACTTACCAGCTCCAAGAGCAAAGAAAAACGCAATAAAACCAAGAATTACAAAAGGTATTGTTTTACCGAGTATGAATTGGTAAGGTTTAATTGGGCTTACAATAATTTGTTCGATAGTGCCTATTTCTTTTTCTCTTACTATACCCAAACCGGTTAAAAGAGTTGTTATCATAGTTAACATTACTGCTACAATTCCAGGTATAACATAATTGATGCTTAGCAGGTCTGGATTATACCAGATTCTTGTTTCTTCTTTAATAAAATGAACCAGTTTTGACTTCTCTGGATTAATATTTAGCTTTTTTATTAGAATACTACTTGAAAAGAAATTAATAATATTTATTGCATATCCCATTCCAACGTTACCGCTATTAGCATCCTGTCCATCAACAATTAACTGGATTTGAGGGTTTTCATTCCTAATTAAATTTCTTGTGAAATTAACAGGAATGACAATAACTAAAGCTGCTTTTCCACTGTAAAGATAATATTTAATATTTTTATAATTATTATCTATTTTCTTTAATGAGAAGTGCTGTGAATACTTAAACTTGTCAATAATTTCCCTTGTAGTTGAGGAGTTATCCATATCACAAATAACAAGAGGTATATTTTTTATATCAGTAGTAATCGCATATCCAAGAATAAAAAGCTGTATTAATGGCATTAAAAAAATAATTACCATCCTCGGTTTATCTCTAAATACCTGTAGAAGTTCTTTTTTAATGATATGTTTAATTTGATTCATTTTATTCCAGTCTTGTTTTAAATTTTAATAAACTAACCAGGATTAGTAAAGCTCCAAAAAGGATTAAGATAGTAACCTGGTGCCATAGATAACCAATTCCAATACCTTTTAAAATAATACCTCGAATAATTATAAGAAAATACTTTGGTGGAATTATATATGTGATATATTGAAGGATTTTCGGCATACTTTTTATTGGAAACATAAATCCGGAAAGCATTATAGCAGGTAGTAAAGTAGAAATAAATGTCATCATCATAGCAACCTGTTGTGTCTTTGCTATGGTAGAAATTAACAATCCAATTCCCAGCGAGGAAATTATATAGATAAGTCCGAGTACACTCAGAAGTAGAAGATTTCCCTCAATTTTTAAACTAAACAGAAATTTTGATGCAACTAAAATAAATATACTATCAATAAAGGCTATTATAATATAAGGAATTACTTTACCTATTATTATCTCATAACTTTTTATAGGGGAAACTAAAATTTGCTCCAGGGTGCCGTTCTCTTTCTCCCTTGCAATAGTAATAGAAGTGAGAAGAGCTGATATAAGCATCAGAATTATTGTTATAAGCCCGGGAACTATGAAAATAATACTTTTTAATTCGGGATTGAACCACACTGTCGGACGTATATCAATGGGAGCCTTAATTTGAAAATTGTTTATTTTCAACGAGTAGGATGAAACTATCATTTTTACATAATTTGAGATAATGTTAGCAGTATTGGGTTCACTTCCATCTATGATAATCTGTATCTTTGTTTCGGGTTTTCTTTTTAGACTTGAAGAATATTTTTCTGGAATTATAATTGCCGCCCTTATTATTCCTTTTTTAAAAAGAGGTTCTATTTCCTTTTCGTTATTTAAAAATACTCTTGTATTGAAGTATTTAGTACTTGTGAAAGTATTAACTAACTCCCTTGAGGATTTTGATTGACTCCTGTCCAGTATTCCAATAGAGACGTTTTTTACATCAAATGTTATAGCATAGCCAAAAAGTATTACCATTATTACTGGAAGTATGATAATAATAGTAAGGGAATAAGGGTCTCTTTTAATGTGTAATAATTCTTTTTTTGCAATGGTTATAATTCTATGATTCATAAGTTTGGTTATTTATTAGACTTATAAAAACATCTTCGATGTTAGTTTTTTTATACTGTGATTTTAATTTTTCAGGAGTTCCTGTAACAATGATTTTTCCCTGATGCATTATAGAGATTCTGTGGCAATATTCAGCTTCATCTAAATAATGTGTGGTAACAAAAATAGTTTTTCCATTGTTTACCATATTATATATGAGATACCAGAAGTTTTTTCTTGAGATAGGGTCAACTCCAGCAGTTGGTTCGTCAAGAAATATTATTTCAGGATTGTGAAGTAAAGCACATCCAAGAGCCAGTTTCTGCTTCCAGCCCAGCGGGAGTTCAGAAGTCATTTTTTTTCTGAGATGAAGTAAATCTAACCTGACAAGCATTTCATTTAATTTAACTTTAAGATTTTTATTTTTCATATTGTATATTCCACCGTAGAATAAAAGATTTTCTTCGACTCTTAAATCCTCGTAAAGGGAAAACTTTTGAGACATATATCCGATATTTTGTTTAATTTTTGTTTTTTCAGAGTAAATGTCAAACCCTGCAACATATCCCTCGCCTTCAGTTGGGGTTAAAATACCACATAACATTTTAATAGTTGTGGTTTTTCCAGCGCCATTGGCACCAAGAAATCCAAAGATTTCACCTTTATATGTCTCAAAAGATATACTGTTTACAGCGGTAAAATTACCAAATTTTTTGGTTAAATTTTTTGTTTTTATTATTATTTCCTTTTGCATTTCAGCTCTTTATTAGTTCTATGAATGTATCTTCAATACCTGGATTGACCTGATTAACTTCTGAAATTTTAATATTTAACTTTTTAAATATTCCATTTATTAAAGGTATAACTTTTTCTGCTTTTTCAACAGTTAAATGTAATTTATCACCAAAAATTTGAATATCTATAATTGAATCAATGTTTTTTAGTTTTCTGGAAACCTCAAATAAGTTTTCTCCTTTAATTTCAATTAGTTCATGAGAAAATAGAAGTGGTATTTTATCTGGAGTATCAATTGTTAAAATTTGCCCATTATGAAGTAACCCTATTCTGTCGCAGTTTTCTGCTTCACTAAGATATGGTGTTGTGATAAATATTGAAACCCCCATATTTTTAAGAGTATTCAAGATAGCCCAGAATTCTCTTCTCGATAAAGGGTCAACACCGGTTGTCGGTTCATCAAGAATAAGGAGTCTGGGAGTATGGATGAGAGTGCAGGAAAGTGCGAGTTTTTGTTTCATTCCTCCAGAAAGCTCCTGAGTTTTCCTGTTCTGAAAGGGTTCAAGTCTATTAAATTTCAGGAGCTCTTTTAATCTTTTTTCTTTAACTTTAGTTTTAACATTAAATAAATCAGCGAAAAATCTTAAGTTTTCTTTTACGGTTAAATCTGGATAAAGTGAGAATCTTTCTGGCATATAACCGATAATTTTTCTTACTTTTCTGAATTCTTTTACTACATTAAAATTATCAATATAACAGATTCCAGAGTCAGGTAGTAAGAGAGTAGCTAATATTCTTGTAAGAGTTGTTTTCCCGGCACCATCGGGTCCTATAAGCCCGAACATTTCTCCCTTTTTTACTTCGAGGTTTAGTTTATTAAGTGCAAGAATGTCTTTGTAGGATTTTGAAATGTTGTTAATTGTTATAATATTTTCAGTCATTTTCTTTTATATATAGAAT
>QNDJ01000125.1 GCA_003644825.1 Candidatus Zhuqueibacterota bacterium
GTTTAGTATTTTATAATGACCTATATTTATTGTATTGTGTTATTAAGATAATTAAAGTTCAGTGAGTCCCAGGGTCTTCAGTTGCTGATGCACAAGTCGATAGGCCGCCTGTGGATGGTTTTAATAATCGAGTTTGGAGCATGATATAATGAAAATAAAAAAGCAAAATGAGGTATTGCCTGTTTGCCCCCACTGCAAAGCAGAGCTCGAAGAATTGTGGTTTAGGGAATTCAAGAGCGATATGGGTAAACGCTGTATCTATTTTTGTCCCAAGTGCAAATCGTGCTTGGGTATTTCTCACCGAAAAGGCATTACAATGGGATTATGAGGTGAAGGTCGATTCGATAAAAGAATAAGTAAAGCAATTGAACAGAACCTGCATAAAGACATAATTTGTTCTTACGGTTGTGCTTTCAGTAATTCTCACTGTGCTGTTTTTCCCTATCGCCTACAAAACGTAAAAGCTACTACTTTATGTTATACCCTCCAATAGAGAGTGTGAAAATTGTTGGTATAAATAGAAAATAGTTAAATGAAGATATCAAAACGAAAAAACCAACTTTTATCAGCATTTTGTTGCTTTTAGCAGTAACTATCATCCTTTCCCGGGCATTTTTTATATTTATATTGAATATTATTATATTAATTTTTAAAATGATTTTTAGTAAAAAATTTAGAAGATTCATAATTTAATTGTTAATCAGAATATATATCTGGATGATTGGAAAAGGACAGAACACAGTTAAGGGAATAATTGTTTTTAGAAAAAGTCAATATTTCATAAAATAATTGTATTAAATGAATAAAATGAGAGTAATAAGGATAGTAGTCAACTTATTAATTTTTATCATTTTTCTTTTGTATCAAAGTATAGTTTTTGCTCAATTACCATCTATTGAACAGGGAAGGCTTATTCGTGTCACTTCAACCAGATATTTGAATTCACCAATGATTGGAAAAATTAAAAAAATATCTTCAGATTCATTGTTATTTTTTGTAGGCAATAGATTGTTTGTTTTACCGGCTAATGAAATCCAGAAGATTGAGGTGAAAGTAAAACAAAAAAGGCATACTACAGAAGGTTTTATTCTTGGGGCGGTTCCCGGTGCTTTTCTTTTAGGTACCTATTTTTACAACGAAGAAAAGAATGCAAAAGGGGCTGGTAAAATTGGACAACCCGGTGCAGAAGGTGGAATTGTAATGGGTTTACTATCAGGAGGGATAATTGGAGGATTAATTGGTCATTCTGTGATAACGGCTATCTGGCAGGAAATCTTTCCTGAGAATAGAGTTAGAGCGGTTGTACAGGGTGTAAAATCTCCGGGTCTTGCCTGTGCTATGTCTTTGATGTTGCCTGGTCTTGGACAATACTACAATGGAGATACAGAAAAGGGGATTATGCAGGAGATTTTATTTTTTGGTGGTATTGTTGTGGCAATTATGGGTACTGATGATAATTCAACTCAGGAATTAATTGGAGGAGCCCTTGCTTATGGCTCTTACATCTGGTCTGTAATCGATGCACCATTATCGGCAAGAAGGAAAAACAAATTATTAAAACAACATAATTATAAAAATCTACCGAACTCCGAAAAGAAACAAATTAAATTTGGTTTGAATATTTCTTATAAACGCAGTGCTTTGTGGTTTGAATTTTCGTATCATTTTTAGTAATAAGAAAGGTGTTAAAAATGAAAAGGAATATGCTATTGCTTTTAATAATAATTTCATTGTTTTCTTTCACATATAAACAAAGCCGTATACGGACACGGGTAATTGGGCAGGCTATTGACTTTGATGAGAACTGGCGTTTTTTAAAGGGTAACCCTGTTGGTGCTTCTTCAGTTAATTTTGATGATTCAAAATGGCAGGTTGTTCAACTTCCTCATGACTGGGCAATTACAGGACCAGTAGAAATAGAAGGTGATGCCAATACCGGTAAATTACCCTGGCGTGGAGAAGGCTGGTATAGAAAATCTTTTATAATTGGTAGAGAAGATAAAGGAGAACGAGTTTATTTTATTTTTTATGGTATAATGGCTTTTCCTGTAATTTATATCAATGGGCATAAGGCTGGTTCATGGGATTACGGTTATAATTCGTTCTATATTGATGCAACAGAATGGATAAAATTTGGTGAAAAAAATGTTATAGCTATTTATGTAGATACCAGGAAGCATCAAAGCCGATGGTATCCTGGTGCAGGGATTTATCGTAAAGTTGAGATGTACATATTGGATGAAATACATTTACAGCCATGGGGAATAGTGGTTACTACATCAGAAGTTGGGAAAAATAAAGCTATAGTTAAAGTAAAAAGCCTTGTTGTAAATCAGGGTAATACTGAAAGGAGGGTAACCATCGAAACCAGCCTTATTAGTCCAGAAGGACAGGAAATAGCCCAAAAAAAAGAATCCCTGCCGGTTGCTCCAGATACTGAAGTAGAATTTAATCAGACTTTTGAGGTGTCCCATCCGCAGAGATGGGATATAAACTCCCCGAAATTATACAAAGTTAGAACTGTGCTGAAAAAGGAGGGTGTTTTATGTGATATGAGGAATACGGAATTTGGTATAAGAACATTTAAATTTACTACAGATGATGGTTTTCATCTGAACGGTCGCCGAGTGCAGATAAAAGGTGTGAACCTTCACCATGATCAGGGACCTCTTGGTGCGGCATTTTACCCTCGTGCTATGGAGCGGCAGCTGGAGATATTACGTAATATGGGTGTTAATGCCATTCGTACAAGCCATAATATGCCTGCGCCAGAGTTACTAACTTTCTGTGATAAAATGGGATTTATAGTCTATAATGAAGCTTTTGATAAATGGACAGAACGATGGAGAGGTACGGCAGACCTGTTGCCTGATACGGATTTTAAAGAATTTATGAACCGTCAGATCAAAAACTTTGTTGAACGTGATAGAAATCACCCTTCTGTAGTCCTGTGGAGTGTGGGTAATGAGATGTATGATATCGAGATGAATAAGGAAAAAGGGGCATTTGAAAAACTTAAAATGGTAATACAGCTTTTTCATAAATATGACCCTACAAGACCTGTGACCTTAACCTGTTTTATGCAAAAATCAATTAAATTTGGTCATTCTGCTCTTTATGATGTACAGAGCTGGAACTATGGAGGTAAATACATTTATGCCTATCAGGCAGATTCCACAAAACCTGTGTTATGTAGTGAATCGTCATCAGCTATAAGTACCAGAGATTATTATGAATTTCCGCTGGTAAAAAATAAAACTTATTTCAGTGACTCATTACAGATAAGTTCTTATGACCTTCATGCAGTGGAATGGGGTGATATTCCAGACTGGGAATTTTACCGTCTGGAGGAAAATCCATATGCGTGTGGTGAATTTGTCTGGTCAGGTTTTGATTACATTGGAGAACCTACTCCTTACAATAATTATTATGTCAGGAAGGGAAAAATAACAAAGGCTCAGGCATCCCGAAGCAGTTATTTTGGTATTATAGATTTATGTGGAATACCAAAAGACCGCTATTATCTCTACAGAAGTTACTGGGCACCGGAAAAAACAACCGTTCATATTTTACCTCATTGGACATGGCCAGGGCGTGAAGGGAAAATTATTCCGGTTTATGTATATACAAATGGAGACTCTGCTGAATTATTTGTGAATGGTAAATCTTATGGGGTTAAAGCCAAGAAGCGTGATGAAACTGTTTCACTGCTTGAAAAATATGAAAAAGATTATTACTGCATTCTCGATAGATACAGATTGAGATGGGAAAATGTAATCTACGAGCCAGGTGAAGTTCGTGTTAAAGCATATAAAAGTGGGCATTTATTGGCAACCGCTGTTCGTAAAACTGTTGGGACACCTGCAGAGATCCGTCTTACACCCGACCGTTCTAAAATCCATGCAGATGGTTATGACCTGTCTTATATACTCGTTGAAGCAGTGGATAAATATGGTGTGGTTAATCCTCATACTAATAGTATTGTAAAGTTTTTGGTAGGTGGTCCCGCTGTAATTGCTGGTGTTGGTAATGGTAATCCTCAATCTAAAACCCCGTTTGTTTCAAACAAATGTCCGCTCTTTCATGGAAAAGCAATGTTGATTATTCGTAGTTTAAGAAATAAAAAAGGAACTATTAATGTAACTGCTGTCTGTAAAAAATTAACATCCGGATATACAGAAATTATAAGTTATTGAAAGATAAAAATTGTTGATAACTCGATGAGTTTAATTAATCCCAGATTTAAGTTCCTTGAATTGGCAAAGATGGATGTTCAATAAAAATGTCATGCAAAAGTCCGGACAATTCTAAAGGATTGTACCTTATTAAAGAATATTATTCTATGATAAGGTTCATAAAAGTTGTAATCATTATTATGATTTTAACGGTTGAAATATTTCCAAAAAGTGTGAAACCTCAGTCAAAACAAAATGGAGTATATATTTCGTATCAGATTGGTCATCTTTCCTTAATTGATGAATTAATTTCCAATCAGCAATATTGTGGTAGCTTATCAGGCTGGGAAATAAAATGGATAGCTGGAGATTCTTCTCAAATAACCCAGCTTGGATTTAATTATATACTTGGTAAAAGAATAAAAAATTTCAGTGTAGAAGCAGAAGTTCAGAATTTCACCCTTTATTATGACTGGTTATTGAAGAGTGACATCTTTCGGATATTTTCGAAAGAATGTACCTTTTATTCAGGTCCATCTGTGTTGATATTTCTCCATACTCGAAGACAGGATATAGGTAATACGCCTCTTGAAAAGTCTAATCTTGGTTCAATATCAATTAATATATATAATCGTATTGCTTTCAGAATAACACCAGCTTTTTGTTTAATGAGTGATTTCAGATTGTCATTGTTTTCATTTACAGGTAAAACGGTAGATACGGTTCCAGGTGAACAAGAACCGTCTAATCTGAAAGTATTATCGGGATTTTCTGCTGTAGACCTCTATTCAATAGTTAGTTTTCGATGGTTCCTGCAAAAATATTTTTCTTTAACTTTTGAGTACTTTTTTAATTTAAAGCAAGTATCAGTATGGGATTATTACCGGTCTTTAACAGACAATATTTCGTTAAAATTAGGAATATGGTTTTGAATAAGATTTTTATTGCTTTTTTATTTTCAAACTTAAGTTTTCTACAGTGTAGTTATATTTTTGAGCCAGTTATTGAAGAGGTTTCACCTGTTAAAATTTTTGAAGATGCATGGCAGGTTGCAGATGAAAATTATCCTTTTTTCACTTTCAAAAATATTGATTGGGATGTGATTTATCAAAAATATTATTTAAAGGCTAAAAACACACAGGGAGATGAAATTCTGATTGTTCTTCATAATATGCTGGGTGAACTAAAGGATGGTCATATCTGGTTTTACACTAATGGTGGTAAACGAATTAAGCCTTTTTACTCACCACGGACATTAAAAGACAGAAAAGCATTCAGTCTTTTAGTTGTTCAAAAGTATTTTGATAAGAAATTGTCTTTTGCTGGGGGAAAAAGATTCTTTTATGGAATTTTATCCAACAACATCGGTTATATTTACATTTCCACATTTAAAAATGACAGAACAGAATGGTATATTGATTTTAAGAATATAATATCGCGACTGAAAAATACAGATGGAATTATCATAGATGTCAGAAACAATGAAGGTGGTTCTGATATTGTTACTCATTATGTCATAAGTTTTTTTCTGCAACAACCAATAAAAAGCCCGGTATGGGTTGATTCACAGGGAAATAAATCGCCCGAATACTGGATTAATCCGAATAAGAGAATAAAATATCTTAAAAATATTGTTGTTCTTCAAAATGGTACGAGTTTTAGTGCTGCTGAAGAATTTGTCAATATTATGAAAGAATTACCATCAGTAACAACCGTGGGAGATACAACAGCAGGTGGAAGCGGTGCCCCTGAAGATTTTAGAATAGATGGCGGTTTTATCATTCATATCCCGACAAAAGCACTGTTAAGATATAACGGGGAATATTTTGAAAATACAGGTATTTCCCCTGATATA
>QNDJ01000126.1 GCA_003644825.1 Candidatus Zhuqueibacterota bacterium
ATACAAAAGCTGTTGTAGAAACCCTTTCCCAATTTATTTCTGATTGTGTTTCAAAATCGGGGTGTAAGAAGGGAATTATTGGTTTATCAGGTGGAGTAGATTCTACAGTTTCGACGTATCTCTCTGTTAAAGCTTTAGGTAAAGAAAATGTGATAACTGTAATAATGCCTTATAAAACCAGTAGTCCTGATAGTGAAATTGATGCTGTTAAAATTTCTGAGCTTCTTGGCATAAAATATATCAAAGTGGATATAACTCCAATGGTTGATGAATATTTTAAACTATTTCCTGATGCTGATAATAACAGGAGAGGTAATAAAATGGCAAGAGAGAGAATGTCTATACTGTATGATATTTCCGCTAAAGAGAGAGGACTTGTAATTGGAACAAGTAATAAATCTGAAATTTTGCTTGGGTATGGAACGATTTTTGGTGACCTTGCCTGTGGTATAAATCCACTTGGTGACCTTTATAAAACACAGATTTACCAGATTGCCAGAGAACTCAATGTGCCTGAAGAAATAATATGTAAAAAACCGACAGCTGACCTCTGGCTTGGGCAATATGATGAAGATGAGATTGGCTTTAGGTATTCTGAGATTGATAGACTGCTGTATTATATGGTAGATAAAAAATATGATGAAAAAAAATTATTAGAAATTGGATTTAAGAAAAAGATGATTGATGAAATTAAATCAAGAATTAAAAAGAATCACTTTAAAAGAATACCCCCATTAATTGCAAAAATTTCCGAAAGAACTATCGGGCATGAATTCAAATATATCTGGGACTGGAGCTCAACTTAAATGAATTATAATTATATGAGATATAGATTAGAACCTGAATCAGATGATAAAAAAGGAATATTATATATCGTTAGCACGCCTATTGGTAATCTTGAAGATATTACTCTACGTGCAATTAGAGTTTTGAAAGAATCTGATATGATAGCAGCTGAAAATACAAGAACATCTAAGAAGCTTTTAAACCATTATGGAATAAATACTCACCTTATAAGCTACAACCAGCATAATAAAAAAAGAAGAACAAAGCAAATTTTGAGTTTAATCTGTGAAGAAAGTAAAAATGTTTCTTTAATATCTGAATCAGGAACCCCGGGTATTCTCGATCCAGGATTTTATTTAATAAGGGAGGCAATAAAAAACAGAGTGAAAATTGTTTCTATACCGGGGTGTTCAGCAATATTAGCAGGTCTTGTAATTTCTGGTTTTCCAATGAACAGATTTCTATTTGAAGGTTTTCTACCAACAAAAAAAGGAAGAAAGAAAAAAATTGAACAATTAAGTAAAGAAGAAAGAACAATTGTATTATTCGAGTCTCCTCATAGATTAAAAAAGAGCTTGCAGGATATATTTGAAGTATTTGGTGAAAGAAAAATTGCTATTGCTCGAGAACTTACAAAAAAATTCGAAGAGGTGTTACACTTTAGTTTAAGAGAAGCTGTAGAATATTACAAGAATAGAGAAGTAAGAGGAGAATTTGTATTGGTAATTGCTGGGGAGACATTTTCATAAAAATGTTCAGGAGATTGATGTAAAATTGAAGATTAAGTTTATACCTGAAAGTATAGCCAGGCTTTATCTTAAATCAATAGAACTGCCAGTGAGGTTTTTTACAAAGCTTGAGATTCATCCAAATTTTTTTACATTTCTGGGTCTTTTATTAGCGATAATTTCAGCGGTTTGCCTGTGTCTTGGAAAATTTTTATTAGCAGGGTTTCTTATTCTTATAGGAGGAACTTTTGATGTTATAGACGGAAAAGTTGCCAGAGCCACTGGTAGAGGGTCAAAATTTGGTGCTCTCTTCGATTCTACTCTTGATAGATACTCAGAAGTTTTTTTGTTTTTTGGTCTTGGCTTCTTCTTTGTAAGAAATGGAATGTATGTTTCTTCTCTAATAACTTTTGTAGCTCTTGGTGGTTCTATGATGGTAAGTTATGTCCGAGCAAGGTCTGAAGGGTTAGGATTTCAATGTAAAATCGGAATTATGCAAAGGCAGGAAAGAATAGTATATCTGGGATTTGGTTCAATGTTCAGCGGAATCAGTTTTTTAAAGTATTTTCCAATTATAGCTGTAATATGGCTAATAGCTTTTTTTGCTAATTTAACATCCATTCAAAGAATATATTTTGTCTGGCAACAGGCTAAAAAAGGAGAAACTCCCTGACTATAATTTTAATTTTTGAGGATTAAACTTATGCTAATACACATATTGAAGTCAAAGATTCATTTTGCAAGGATAACAGAATCAGTCCTTGAATATGATGGAAGTATTACTATAGATAGAGATATTATGGATAAAGCTGGTATTTATCCTTATGAAAGGGTTCTTGTGTCCAATATGGAAAATGGTAATAGATTTGAAACCTATGTGATAGAAGGCAAAAGAGCTTCGGGAATTATATGCTTGAATGGTGCAGCTGCACGTTTAGGAACTATAGGTGATAGATTAACAATAATGGCTTTTTCAAATGTTGATGAAAATGAAGCAAGAAAAATAAAACCTAAAATAGTAATACTTAAAGAAAAAAATGAAATAAAATCAATAATTGGAGGTTAAAATTGATAGAAAAAGGATTAAAAATAGAAGAACCTGAGGGGAAACTGGGGATTCTTTTACCGGGGTTGGGTGCAGTTAGCACAACATTTATCGCTGGTGTTAATATGGTTAAAAAGGGTTTAAAAAAGCCTTTTGGATCTTTAACACAGATGGGAACTATAAGATTGGGAAAACGAAATGAAAATAGAGTTCCTAAAATAAAAGATTTTATTAAACTTGCAAATATTAACGACCTTGTTTTTGGTGGATGGGATATATTCTCGGATAATTGTTATCAGTCTGCATTAAAATCAGGTGTATTGAAAAAAGAAGATCTTGAAACAGTTAAGGAAGAACTCGAGGTGATTAAACCCTGGAAGGCTGTATTTGATAAAACTTACGTTAAAAAGCTTGATGGAACAAATGTTAAGAAAGCTAAAACAAAATTTGACCTTGCTCTTATGCTTATGGATGACATCAGTAAATTTAAAGAGGATAATAATATAAAAAGAATGGTAATGATATGGTGTGCCAGTACTGAGATTTTTATGGCTCCTCATCCTGTTCATAATGATATTGAGTCCTTTGAGAAGGGACTTAAGGAGAATGCATACGAAATCCCTTCAAGTATGATATATGCTTATGCTGCGATTAAATCAGGGATTCCTTTTGCGAATGGTGCTCCGAATTTAACTGTCGATATTCCTGCTCTTATTGAATTAGCAAAAGAAAAAGGCGTGCCAATCGGTGGGAAAGATTTTAAAACAGGGCAAACCCTAATGAAGACTATTATTGCACCCGGATTAAAGGCAAGGCTCATAGGTTTGAATGGATGGTTCTCCACAAATATTTTAGGTAATCGCGATGGAGAGGTTCTTGATGACCCTGAATCGTTTAAGACAAAAGAAGAAAGTAAACTGTCAGTTCTTGAGTATATACTTCAGCCTGATATGTATCCAGAACTGTATAATAATTTTTATCATAAAGTAAGGATAAATTATTATCCGCCAAGAGGTGATAATAAAGAAGGCTGGGATAATCTGGATATTTTTGGATGGCTTGGATATCCTATGCAGATTAAGATTGATTTTTTATGTAGAGACAGTATTCTTGCAGCTCCTATTGTTCTTGATCTTGCTTTATTTATGGACCTTGCTCAGAGATGTAAAATGAAAGGTATTCAGGAATGGCTTTCATTCTATTTTAAAAGCCCTATGCATGCACCAGAAATTTATCCTGAGCACGACCTGTTCATTCAGCTTATGAAACTTAAAAATACATTAAGATACATTAAGGGGGAAGACTTAATAACCCATTTAGGTCTTGAGTATTATGATTGATTAGTTTAACATAATATTTTAAAAAAAGTGGATGTCCAGAGAGAAAAATCTTTTGTTTTTTTTTGAAAAAGATATAATCTAAAAGAATTTAATAAAGTTAGCAGGATTACTCAATAATAACAGATAACGTTTTTTGGACAGCCACTTTTTTTATTTTTGAAGGAGGAAATCGGTGAAAATTTTAAAAAGAAGTTTAATTATTTTTATTTTAGTTTTATGTATAGAATTTCTATTTATTAAAGCATATAAGGTTAATGTTAAATGGGACCTGTTAAAGAAAATTT
The DNA here is from genome assembly GCA_003644825.1 of Candidatus Zhuqueibacterota bacterium. Taxonomy (GTDB): domain Bacteria; phylum SM23-31; class SM23-31; order B21-G16; family B21-G16; genus B21-G16. The sequence goes on from QNDJ01000126.1 coordinate 4,184, forward strand.
CTAAGGAATTGATGGATAATTATGTAAGAAAGCTTGATGAAAGTGAACTCTTGAATAATGCAATAAGTGGAATGCTTAAAAACCTTGATCCATATACGAACTTTTATGACCCTGAAGAGACAGTTCTTCTGGAAAGCCTGATAAAAGGTGAATACGGTGGTATAGGGCTTACAGTGGATAAAAGGAATGGGAAAATCGTTGTGATTGCACCAATGGAAAATTCCCCTGCTTTTAGAGCAGGGATTCAACCAGGTGATTTTATTGTTAAAGTAAATGGGATAGATGTTGAAAATGAGAAAATAACCAGGGTTGTTTCCCTTGTCAGGGGAAAACCCGGAAAAAATGTTAAAATAACCATTCAAAGAGGACAGAACAGTAAAAATTTAATTGAGTTTAATCTTAAAACTGAAATTATTAAAGTAAAAGATATTCCTTTTTTCGGGATTCTTGATGAAGATATCGGATATATAAAAATAAGTCATTTTTCAAAAAATGCAGCAGGAGAGTTTAAAAAATCGTTGTATTCTTTAATTAAAAAGGATTTAAGAGGTTTAATTGTTGACCTGAGAGGGAATCCTGGTGGTTTACTTAATTCTGCAGTAAGAATATCGGATTTTCTTCTTCCAAGAGGAAGAATAATCGTCTTTACAAGAGGAAAAAAGAAAAAATATAATGTAAAGTATTACTCGAAGGAAAAGCCTCTACTTGATGATATACCATTAGTTATAATTGTAGATAGTGGTAGTGCAAGTGCATCTGAAATAGTTGCTGGAGCAATTCAGGATAATGATAGGGGAGTGGTTATTGGGACAAAAACTTTTGGCAAGGGGCTGGTTCAGACTATTTTTTATCCTGAGAAAAAAATGGCTTTTAAAATAACTACATCTGAATATTTTACTCCAAGTGGAAGATCAATCCACAAATACAACAATAAGCTTAATATTTCTGATTCTGATACATTCTTTACACATAATAATCGAATTATCATTTCGGGAGGGGGGATTGTTCCAGATATTTTATGTGATGAAGATACAACTGTAAAAAATATTGTATCTCTAATGAAAAAGGAATCAATTTTTCTAAAATTTGCAACTAAATATTTTTCTAAAGATAGCTTGATTATCAGACATATTCCACCTGAAAAAGAACTACTTGATAATTTTTATAGTTTTTTAGAATTAGAGAAATTTAAAATTCCTGTAGAAGGAATCAAAGAAATTGAGTATATTAAAACCCTGCTTACTGATAATAAATATGAAGCTTTTCTGGATAGTGTTAAATCATATATTTATCTTAAGAATAAAAGTAAATTATATCGAATAAAGGGAAGTTTATACAAACATTTAAAGAAAACAATTATCGAAATTAATATAGGGGAAAATAATACTTACAAACATATTATTAATGATGACCCTATAGTTAAAATAGCACTTGAAGTAGTTAAAGATAAATTTAAATATTATTCAATATTGAACCCTGAAAAATAATATAAGGTTTATGAAATGAACTATTCAGTTTGTTGTGATTTTGATGGAACTATTTCCATTGGTGATGTAGGCAATAATCTTTTTAGAACTTTTTCTGCTATTCCTCTTGAAGGGATACTTAACGCCTGGAAAAACGGTAAAATAGATTCAAGAGAATGTTTAAAAAGGGAATGTGAACTTGTGACTGTAACAGAAGAACAGCTTATTAATTTTGCAGATAAGCAGAAGATTGAGCCAACATTTAAAAAGTTTTATTTTTATTGTAAAGAGAAAAAATGGAATTTTCTTATTTTAAGTGATGGGCTGGAATTATATAT
>QNDJ01000127.1 GCA_003644825.1 Candidatus Zhuqueibacterota bacterium
CATTATCAAAAAAAAATTATTAATTTAAAGCTGAAAGATATTATGTTTTAAGTTTTAGAAACGAGGTTAAAATGAAGAACAACTTTTCACACCGTGTTCAAATGGTGATACAATATTCGAGGGAGGAAGCTTTAAGGCTTGGTCACGATTATATAGGTTCAGAACATCTATTACTCGGGCTTATAAGAGAAGGAGAAGGAATTGCTATTGAAATACTGAAAAATCTTGGTTGTGACCTTGATGAAATAAAAAAATCCATCGAAGACGCTACAAAGACCAGCGGTGGAACCATGACAATCGGAAATCTCCCTTTAACAAAAAGAGCAGAAAAAATATTGAAAATGACATATATAGAAGCAAAAAATTTGAAATCCGATGTTATCGGAACAGAGCATCTTTTGTTATCAATTACAAAAGAAAAGGAAGGAATGGCTGCTCAGATACTTCTTAGTTACGATGTAGATTATGACGCAGTAAGAAGGGAGCTTGATAATTTAATCAGAAGCTCCGAATTCGATAAAGAGGAAAAAGCAAAGAAGTCAAAAACACCTGCACTTGACCATTTCGGAAGGGATTTAACTCAGTTAGCCCGGGAAGACAAACTGGACCCGATTATTGGAAGAAATGAGGAAATTGAAAGAGTTGCTCAGATATTAAGCCGAAGAAAAAAGAATAACCCCGTGTTAATAGGTGAACCAGGCGTTGGAAAAACCGCAATAGCTGAAGGTCTGGCATTGAGAATCGTACAGAAAAAAGTGCCCAGAACACTCCATAATAAAAGAGTAGTTACCCTTGATTTAGGTGCTCTTGTCGCAGGAACAAAATATAGAGGACAGTTCGAAGAAAGAATGAAAGCTGTAATGAATGAGCTCGAAAAAAGCGGCAATATTATTTTATTCATAGATGAACTACACACTATAGTAGGTGCAGGAGGTGCTTCAGGCTCTCTCGATGCATCCAATATGTTCAAACCTGCTCTTGCAAGGGGCGAACTGCAATGCATAGGGGTAACCACATACGACGAATACCGGCAATATATTGAAAAAGATGGTGCCCTCGAAAGAAGATTCCAGAAAATTATTGTAGACCCTCCCTCTGTTGAAGAAACTCTTGAAATACTAAAAGGACTGAGAAGTAAGTATGAAGAACATCATAAAGTACGATACACAGATGAAGCAATTGAAGCCGCTGTGTATCTAAGCGATAGATACATTACCGATAAATTCCTGCCCGACAAAGCAATTGATGTTATGGACGAAACAGGCTCCAGGGTTCATCTTGCTCATTTCATTGTTCCTGAAGATATTCTGGAAATTGAAAAAGAAATTGAAGAACTAAATAAGAAAAAAGAAAATGCTGTAAAATCTCAGGAATTTGAATTAGCAGCAGACCTGAGAGACCAGGAAAGAAAAAAGAAGGAAATCCTCAGAAGAAAAAGAGAAGAATGGGAAAAAAATGAGGAAACTAATTTCACAACTGTAACCGAAAAAGATATTGCAGAAGTTGTTTCGATGATGACAGGTATCCCTGTTACAAGAGTGGCTCAATCGGAATCAGAAAAACTATTAAATATGGAAAAATCATTAAAAGAGTATGTTATAGGGCAGGATGAAGCAATCGAAACTCTTAGTAGAGCAATCCAGAGAACCAGAGCTGGATTAAAAGACCCGAATAGACCTATTGGCTCATTTATATTTTTAGGACCATCCGGTGTGGGAAAAACGCATCTTGCCAAAGTTCTTGCAACATATCTGTTTGAAGACGAAAATGCTCTGATAAGAATTGATATGTCAGAGTATATGGAAAAGTTCACGAGTTCCAGATTAACAGGTGCTCCTCCGGGTTATATTGGTTATGAAGAGGGCGGGCAACTAACTGAAAAAGTGAGAAGAAAACCTTATTCTGTAGTCCTTCTTGATGAAATTGAAAAAGCACATCCTGATGTTTTCAACATTTTATTGCAGGTTCTTGATGAGGGAAGATTAACAGATAGCCTCGGAAGAAGAGTCGATTTTAAGAATACAATCCTTATAATGACCTCCAACATTGGAGCAAGAGAAATAAGAAAAAATATTACCTTTGGGTTTTCCAGTGAAAGTTCGGAAAACTCTTACCAGGATATGAAGAAAAAAATTATGGAAAACCTGAAACGGGTATTTAACCCTGAATTTCTGAACAGAATCGACGATACAATAGTTTTCAGGCCATTAACAAAACCGGATATGATTAAAATTGTTGACCTTGTTATGAAAGAAGTTGTTGATAAAGTAGCCGACAGAAAAATCAGTATAGAGCTTACTCAGGGTGCAAAAGAGTTTATTGCAGAAAAAGGATTTGACCCTGTATTTGGTGCACGTCCACTTAAAAGAGCCATCCAGAAATATATTGAAGATCCAATAGCTGAAGAAATCTTAAAATCAAAGTTCAGCAATGGATCAAAAATAAAGGTAAGATTAAGGGGAAAATCCCTTTATTTTACCGATGGAAAAGATGAAAAAATCAGTCTGAAAGACAGTTCTAATTAAACTATTTCACAAACTAAGGCTGTTATTAAATTGACAGCTTTTTTACTTCTGCTTTTTCTTTATGTAAAATTACAAATAGCATTAAATTATTTTAATTAATAGTAATCCATAGAACAGCCTTTCAAGCTTTAATGATATTTATAAATCTTTCCTGAAAGAGCCCATTATGACTTCCATTAAAAAAACCGATATTTTGAATCAAGTACGTGAAGAACTCTTAAAAGGAAACTTTGAGATCGCTGAAAAATTAAAAATCGAACATAAAATTTCTGATAAGAAATTTAACCACGAAGTAAATAATTCCTTTGCTGAGCTTACGAAAAAAGATAAGTTTTCTCTTGCTCTGGAGTTAGCAAGCAGGTATGAACTCCCATTAGATATGGTCAAAAAGGCTTCCATTCAGAAATTCTGGTCTTTCTATAAAAACAAAGACTATGATAAAGCAGCACTCTGGGGAAAAAAATATAACATTCCAGAGCAGAATGTTATTATGGCAGCAGAAAAAGCTTTTGGAATAGCTATCAAAAATCATGAAATTGAAAAAGCAATAAGATTGAAAGAAGACTTTGACATTAAACCTGAGTCAGTAAAGGTAATCTCCACTGAAGGTTTCAATGCAGTATTTGATAAAGGAGAGTATTTAAAAGCTGCATTAATTGGTCGAGAATTTAATATCTCTTATAAAAGGACTGCTCTTGCTATAGTTTTAGGTTTTATAAAAATTTGTAATGATGGTGATATAAAAAATGCGGTTAAAGTTGAAAGGGAATTCAACATTATCAGTGATGATTTATTTCAGGAACTGAATGACGAAATGCAGGATAAAACCCTGAATGCCTTTATGGAAAATATAATTAATTACCTTTTAAACAGGAGTAAATTCCAGACAGTATTTGATATTGTCAATAAAATTGGATTATTCCGGCAGGCATATCGAACCAGAAAATTAGAAGATTTAAAAGGTAGAATTCTTGATTCTATAATCATAATCCATAACAGGTGTTTAATAGATAAAAAATACTCAGAGGCATTGTTTTTAAAGGATAATTTTGACCTAACGGGCTCCGAGATTGAATTCGAAAAGCTAAAACGTATAATTAATACAGCACAGCTTGTTTATTCTGAACTGGTAAAAAATGGTAATTTAAATACTGCTAAAACAATTAAAAATGAATATGGACTTTTTAGCGAAAATGTTATTGAAGGAAGTGATGAAGTAGCATTTGAAACAGGGAAAATCTTAATTTCAAAAGCTATTAATTCTGGAGACCTTTCGACTGCTACTGAAGCTATAAAGGAATTCAACATAGATGTAGCTCATATTAATAATATAATTGTAGATACAGTATTAAATATGATCAGAAAAAAAGAATATGAAACAGCATCTAAAATCGTAAAAAAATTTAACCTCATTCGTAATAAAAAAATCGAAGAAGAAGCATCTAACGCTTTTGATGAAGCTTTTAGTAATGGGTTGTACGAACAGGCTATAACCATTGGATATTCATTTAAGGTTAACAAAGAGTTAACAAAGGAGGCAGCCCTGAACATCTGGCGACGATTGATGTCTCAAGGAGATTTTAATAGGGCGGCAGAAATTAAAAGAAAGTTCAAATTGAATAAAAAATCAACCCTTGAAATTGCAAATCAAATATACGAAGAACTGTTAAAAAATAAAAAATCTGCTATTGCATCAGAAATCAGGAAAGAGTACAGCTTGAAAAAAAGTTTCTTTACAATTATACTGGAATTTTTAAGAAAGTTTTTTTAATATTAACTAAAGGTAAAATTATGAGCGGTAAATTTTTTTTCTCTGGTTTTTTTTATTTTTTTATTCTGGTGTTTTTTTATTCCGAAATAGCATTAACACAGGAGAGTAACAATAGGATGAGAGCAAGAGATTTAGGTGTGGAAGTGGGAATCTTAAAACCTGGAAAATATAATGCAATTACAGACGTTGAAGGCGTCAGGGTGGGAAGTGTTACACTGATTAAGGGTGACAATATAAGAACAGGAGTAACTGCAATTTTGCCTCACGGAGGAAACATATTTCAGGATAAAGTTCCTGCTGCCGTTTACGTAATAAATGCCTTTGGTAAATCTGTTGGTCTTCCCCAGATTGAAGAACTTGGCAATATAGAAACACCTATAATTCTCACAAACACATTAAATGTGCCCATTGTTGCCGATGCTTTAATTGAATACATCATAAATCTTCCTGGTAATGAGAATGTTGGGTCAGTTAATCCAGTTGTAGGTGAAACAAATGATGGATACCTCAATGACATCAGGGGAAGGCATATTAAAAAGGAGGATGTATTTGAAGCCATAAGAAAGGCCCATTCAGGACCGGTTGAAGAAGGTTCCGTTGGTGCTGGAACTGGGACATCTTGCCTCGGTTTTAAAGGTGGAATAGGAACTTCTTCAAGGGTGCTCCCGAAATCTATGGGTGGTTACACCGTCGGTGTTCTGGTACAAACAAACTTCGGTGGTATTTTAAGGATTAACGGAGCTCCAGTTGGAAGAGAATTAAATCGATATGCTTATTCCAATAGATTGAATTATCAGCTTGATGGTTCCTGTATGATAATTATTGCTACAGATGCACCCCTTTCTCCAAGAAACCTGAAAAGACTCGCAAAAAGAAGTATGGAAGCTCTTGGAAGAGTCGGCTCCTTTTCATCGAATGGAAGTGGAGACTATGTAATAGCTTTTTCTACCAATCTTTCTGGAAGAGTACCTTACAGACACAAAGAAAGAACAAGAAATGTCGAACTATTATATAACAATAATATTTCGCCTTTGTTTCTTGCCGTTGTTGAAGCTACAGAAGAAGCTATCTATAATTCTATGTTTATGGCAAAAACAATTATCGGTAAAAATGGACATAAAGTTGAAGCAATACCCCTTGAAAAAGTAAAGAAAATCTTAGAAAAATACAATGCATTAAAATGGAGTGAGAAATTACCCACATATAAAGATAAATTCTGAAATATATTTCACTATACAAACAGGCTCGATAAAATCACTCTTTAGCTCTAAGATACTCGATTTTCTGTATAACCGGTATCCGATTAATAAGTAAAATCTCCATAGAAGGCATCACTGATAAGGATGGCATTGATGGATATTCTCTATTTTTTATGATTATCGTTTTGTCTTTAGAGAAATCTTCAGCTGATTGCATAAGTTCCGTCGATGTTAGTAATTGTTCCAGGTTAAAGAGATATTTTTGTGCCAATGAAAAGGTTTTTCTAAATGTTCCCCCTGTGAGGTCATAGATTGTTTTCATCCAGAAGAATCCTGTCATACTATTTTCATAGTTCCTTAATTTACTATAAATATAAAATCTTGTAAGCCTCTTATAATTCAAATATGGAAATATTTGATAAATTTTTCTTAAAAACACATAGTTAGATAA
>QNDJ01000128.1 GCA_003644825.1 Candidatus Zhuqueibacterota bacterium
ACTATATTCTTTATATCTTCTTTTGTTAAAGAGTTAAACACAATAATTTCATCGATTCTGTTAAGAAATTCCGGGCTCACTCTCTGTTTGAGTAATTCAAATAATCTTGTTTTCATTTCTTTGTATATTTCTTCTCTGTTATTTTCAGTTATTCTTGAACAGTAATCCATTATAAGTGAAGCACCAATATTTGAAGTCATAATAATAATAGAATTTTTAAAATTAACCGTCCTTCCTTTATTATCGGTCAATCTTCCATCATCGAAAACCTGAAGCAATATATTAAACACCTCTGGATGGGCCTTTTCAAATTCATCCAGCAGAATGACACAATAAGGTCTTCTTCTAACAGCTTCAGTGAGTTGTCCTCCCTCTTCATATCCGACATATCCAGGCGGTGCACCAATAAGCCTCGAAACTGAATGCCTTTCCATATACTCAGACATATCTATTCTTACAATTGCTTTTTCATCGTCAAAGAGGAATTCTGCAAGAGCCTTGGCAAGCTCAGTTTTTCCAACACCTGTACTTCCCAGGAATATGAATGTTCCTATTGGTCTATTCTGGTCCTGTAGACCGGTTCTTGCACGCCTTACTGCATCAGAAACAGCCGTTACTGCTTCATCCTGCCCAACAACCCGGGTATGTATTCTTTCTTCCATCTTCAACAACTTCTCTTTTTCACTTTCAAGCATTCTCGAAACAGGAATTCCAGTCCATTTAGATACAATTTCAGCAATATCATCTTCATCCACCTCCTCTTTAAGCAACTTTCTGTCTTTTTGAAGTTCCATAAGTTTTTCGTTTTCTTTTTTAAGTTTTTCCTGAAGTTCAGTAAGGACACCATATTTTAACTGAGCTGCTTTTGAATAATCTCCGTCTCTTTCAGCTTTAGTTTCTTCCATTTTAGTATTTTCAATTTCTTCTTTAAGATTTCTGATTCTGGAAATAGTCTCTTTTTCCATACTCCACTGAGCTTTTAAAGAAGAAGTCTCCTCATTGAGCCTTGCAAGTTCTCTATTAATCTTATTCAACCTGTCTTTTGATGAAGCATCTTTTTCTTTTTTTACAGCTTCTCGTTCAATTTCAAGCTGTTTAATTCTTCTTTCCAGCTCATCAATTTCTTCGGGCATACTGTCTATTTCGATTCTCAACTTTGAAGCCGCCTCATCAATAAGGTCTATAGCTTTATCGGGCAATTGTCTATCCGTTATGTATCTATCTGAAAGAACTGCAGCCTGTATTAATGCACTATCCTTTATTCTGACCCCGTGATGAACTTCATATCGTTCTTTCAGACCTCTAAGTATTGATATTGTATCCTCAATTGAAGGTTCGGTAATTAAAACCGGCTGAAACCTCCTCTCAAGGGCAGCATCTTTTTCTATATATTTTCTGTACTCTTTAAGAGTTGTAGCACCTATACATCTTAATTCTCCTCTTGCCAGAGCAGGTTTTAACATATTAGAAGCATCTACTGCACCTTCAGCACTACCAGCACCAACAACAGTATGCAACTCATCTATAAATAGAATAATTCTTCCGTCTGACTCTGTTATCTCTTTTAAAACAGCTTTTAGTCTTTCTTCGAATTCACCTCTGAATTTAGCCCCTGCTATAAGGCTCCCGAGGTCAAGAGCAACAATTCTCTTATTTTTTAAATTCTCAGGAACATCACCAGCAACAATCCTGTGAGCTATTCCTTCAGCAACAGCGGTTTTACCTACCCCTGGTTCACCAATTAAAACAGGATTATTTTTTGTTCTTCTGCTTAAAACCTGTAGAACTCTACGTATTTCTTCATCCCTTCCAATAACAGGGTCAAGTTTACCTTTTTTAGCAAGGTCATTCAAATCTCTTCCATATCTTTTAAGCGCCTGATATTTCTCTTCCGGAGCCTGGTCAGTCACTCTTTGACTTCCTCTAATCTCTTTTAACGCATTAAAAATATCATCCTTTTTTACCCCTGATTCCTTAAACAAAGATTTTAATAAACCATCCTTTTCCTCTGTCATAGCAAGAAGAAGATGTTCTGTAGAGATAAACTCATCTTTCAGGGAATTTGCTTCTTCAAGAGCTCGATCAAAAAGATTCATACTCCTCTGAGACAGATATATATTTCCTATTCCGCCACCATATACAGATGGAAACTTACTTATCCCGTCTTCCAGCTTATTCTTAATAACATCGGTATGCGCACCAACCTTTTTTAAAATTGCTGGAACAACACCATCACTATCCTTAAGAAGTCCAAGCAACAGGTGCTCCGGCTCTATAGACTGTTGATTCTTTTCCCGCACAATCTTCTGAGCTTCGTTTATAGCTTCCTGAGCTTTTATTGTAAATTTATCAAAGTTCATAAATTACCACCTCTAAAAAATTTATTAAAAGAAAACGAGGATAAAACCCTCGTTTTCAACTCACACATACATCCTGACTTAATCATCATTTATTCAAGTTTCCTCAAAGGAAAATTTATTAACAACATACCATTCTCAAGATTGGCAGTTATCTTTTCACAATCAATTTCTTTTTTTATTCTGAACCTCCTGAAATATACACCCTTATCAAGCTCGCTAAGGATGTTTTCACCTTTTTCTTTAAACTTATCATCCTTTTTCCCCTGCAACACAAGCTCCTCATTTGTAACTTTTATGTTAAGTTCATCCTTTTTTATACCTGGAACTTCAGCAACCAGAGTATAACCATCTTCTCTTTCCCAGATATCTATTTTAGGTATCAGGAGAATTTCATTCTCATATTTTTTATCAACACCTTCTCTTGACCGGGATTCAAGAACTTCAATATAGCCTTTTTTCCCATTTTTTGATTCTTCTTTCTTTTTAGCCATATCAAAATTTCCTTTCAGAATTTTTTAATTTTAGAATACTAATCATCTACGACTTCATAGTCAGCATCTTCAACTTCCTTATCATCCTTTTTCTGAGAACTTTCGGATGAGGATTGACCTGCTGACTGACTACCCCCAGTAGATGAATATTGAGCCTGACCTGCCTGCTGGGATGCCTGCTGATACATCTTTTGAGATACTTCATTCCACGCCATATTAACTCCATCAATTGCAGATTTCATCTCATCAATGTTAGAACCCTTTGCAGCACCTTTTAATCTTTCAAGTGCGGATTCTATCTTTGACTTCGATTCAGCGTCAATCTTGTCAGCCATTTCTTTTAACTGCTTTTCGGTCTGATAAATCATCTGGTCTGCCTGATTTCTTGTATCAACCTCTTCTTTTTTCCTTCTATCATCGGCGGCATGAGCTTCAGCATCCTTCTTCATTTTTTCAATTTCCTCCTTTGTCAATCCACTTGATGCCTCAATTCTGATACTCTGTTCTTTTCCTGTAGCTTTATCCTTAGCAGATACATTCAGGATTCCATTTGCATCAATATCAAAAGTTACTTCAATCTGTGGAACACCCCTCGGAGCCGGCGGAATACCATCAAGATGAAACCTTCCTATTGTTTTATTGTCTATTGCCATAGGTCTTTCACCCTGAAGAACATGAATTTCAACAGTCGTTTGATTATCAGCCGCTGTTGAAAAAATCTCGCTTTTTCTCGTTGGAATAGTTGTATTTGCTTCAATAAGTTTTGTGCAAACTCCACCAAGAGTCTCTATACCCAGAGATAGAGGTGTAACATCAAGCAGTAAAACATCTGTTACATCACCAGCAAGAACACCTCCCTGAATCGCAGCTCCCACAGCAACAACCTCATCAGGGTTAACCCCCTTATGAGGCTCTCTGTTAAAAATATCTTTTACAATCTGCTGAACCTTTGGAATCCTTGTTGAACCACCGACAAGAATAACATTGTTAATTTGAGATGGAGTTAAACCAGCATCTTTTAATGCTTTCTCACACGGACCTATGGTCCTCTTAAGCAGGTCATCTATGAGTTGTTCAAACTTTGCTCTTGTTAAAGTTAAGTTAAGATGTTTCGGTCCACTTTCAGTAGCAGTGATGAAAGGAAGATTAATCTCTGTTTGAAGTGTACTGGACAACTCAATTTTTGCCTTTTCAGCTGCTTCTTTTAACCTCTGCAGTGCCATCGGGTCTTTTGTTAAATCTATTCCTTCCTGTTTTTTAAATTCTTCTGTTATCCATTCTATTACTCTCTGGTCAAAATCATCTCCACCAAGATGAGTATCTCCATTTGTAGACTTAACTTCAAACACACCTTCACCAATTTCTAAAATCGAAATATCAAAAGTACCACCACCAAGGTCAAAAACTGCTATCGTTTCATCTTTCTTCTTATCAAGCCCATAAGCAAGAGAAGCAGCAGTAGGCTCATTTATTATTCTCTTAACCGTAAGGCCGGCAATTTCACCTGCCTCTTTTGTTGCCTGTCTCTGGCTATCATTAAAATATGCAGGAACAGTAATTACAGCTTCAGTAACTTTCTGCCCGAGATAATCTTCAGCTGTTTGCTTCATTTTCTGTAGAATCATTGCAGATATTTCAGGTGGAGAGTATTGTTTATCTCCAATCTGAACTCTTGCAACATTATTTCTACCTTTTACTACCTTGTATGGCACCTGTTTTATTTCCTCGGTTACTTCATCATACATACGCCCCATAAAACGCTTTATCGAAAAAACAGTATTATCAGGATTCGTAACAGCCTGTCTTTTTGCAGCCTGACCTACCAGTCTTTCCCCGCTTTTCGTAAATGCAACAATACTGGGGGTTGTCCGCATCCCCTCAGCGTTCTGTATAACAACCGATTCTCCTCCTTCCATTACCGCTACACAGGAATTAGTTGTCCCAAGGTCAATCCCTATAACTTTTCCCATTTTTAAAACCTCCTTAATAATATTATTATATATGAATTAGCGTTTTATATATTTGCAAATTCCATACCAGAAAAAACTACATTCTTTAACTTATTGTTTAAAAAGATATTATGAACTACTACAAAAAATCTTCAAAATGATTCCCTTCATATTTTATATAAAAATGTCATATTGTCATAATAATATGTCAATATTACTTACTTATAACAATATCAATTTTTCTGGCGATTTTGTTAACACCTCACATCCTGTTTTTTTTATTAATATCATATTTTCAATCCTTACTCCTCCATATTCAGGCAAATAAATACCCGGTTCTATTGTAATAACCATATTTTCCTGTAATTTATCGCCTTCCAGTGAAGATAACTTAGGGCTTTCGTGAACATCGAGCCCGATGCCATGCCCCGTATTGTGGAAAAAATATTTTCCATACCCTTCCTTTTCAATTATACTTCTTACCAATCTATCAACATCCTTCCCTTTCAAACCGGGCTTTAAGGAATTAATCGCATTCTGCAGGGCTCTATAAGCTAAATCGTATATTGTTTTAAGCTTCTCATCAATTTTGCCCATACCAACTGTTCTTGTCATATCGGAATGATATCCACCTGAAACTGCACCAAAATCCAGCACTACAACATCCCCTTCTTCAATTCTTTTAACAGACGGTTCCGAATGAGGTATAGCAGAATTACTGCCACTGGCAACAATTGTATCAAAAGATACTTCTCCATCACCATTACTTCTGATAAAATAATCAAGCTCCATTGCAACATCCAGTTCACTTATTCTAGGTTTTATATACTCAAGTATATGATTATATGCCCTATCACCAATTTCTGCTGCTTTCTTTAATAGTTTTATTTCCTTTTTTTCTTTTATCTTTCTGCAGTCTTCGATCAAACCCCTCATTGGTTTCAATTTAATACTATTGAGTTTATTTTTAAGTTCTCGATACTTTTTTACTGATAAAAAATTATCTTCATAACCAATAATTTTAATATTTACATCAGATAATACCTTAT
>QNDJ01000129.1 GCA_003644825.1 Candidatus Zhuqueibacterota bacterium
ATATTACATAGGGTTTGTAAAGATTGGAAATCCATCTTATTTTTCAGAAGGTGAAAATGCAGAAAGCGAAGGAGCATTTCTGGTAACCCCGGTATGCAGGTCCATTGTGATGAATAATCCGAAGTTAATCAAAGAGGTCAAGAAAAAAAAGGAACACCATTTCATTACCCAACCAAATCTTGAAATTATAGCCTCTCCATTTCTTGATTTTGGTATATTTTTAGAATTATGTAAATTCACTACCATTAAATCTGTTGATGTTGCAACAATTTTTACTTTCTCAAAGGATTCTGTCAGGAAAGGTATAGACTCAGGGTTTACTGCGGGAGAAATCGAGGATTTTTTAAAAAAACATAGTAAAAATGAGCTCCCACAACTTTACCTGGAGGTTATAAATGAATGCAGAGAAAAATATGGTAATATAATTATAGGAAAAGGGGGTATCTATTTAATAACCTCTAACGAATTAATTATGAAAGAATTAAAAGCACAAAAGGAACTTGAAAGATACTTTTACAAGTCTTTATCGCCCAATGTTGAAATACTCAATATATTTGATAAAGATATAGACAAACTGGTTAAAATCCTGCGAGGAAAGGGATATATGCCAGAGATGGAAGAGTCAGAAATTTTAGTAAATGAAAAACAGAATATCAATTTTTCTTTAAAGCCGGATGAATTCTTCATTTTAAGAGATACTATAAAAATTATTTTGAAGCTCTTATATGAATACAAATTGTCCTCAGATTATTTAAATGAGCTAAGAAGCCTGGATGATACATTCTGGAAAATTGAATCTGAATATGGTGAACCGAGCACGTCATCATTCTTCAGAGAATTCCTTGAGGAATTAAAAAATTTCTTGAATAAGTATAAAAAAGATAAATTAACAGATGAAAAGAAATTACCTGAAAAAAAAGAGGCAACTGAAAAAAAAGAAATAAAAGAACTAATTGATTATGCCATTAATAATAGAATATGTATTATTATAGATTATGTCTCCAAAAAAGGAGAAATAACCCATAGAAAAATTGAACCTGAGAAAATTGAATATATGAAAGTCTATGCATATTGCCATCTACGGGGAGAAGATAGAGTATTTAAATTAAAGAACATTAAATACGCTTACCTAACCGAAGAGTTTTTCTAATTCATCGGAGAAATTGTTGTTTATACTTGTGTATATCAAGTAAATCTGTTAATATTGAATATCCTGTTTGTATTTTTCCTGCACCTGGTCCAACAATGGTAACATCTCCTAGCAAGTCTGTAGTAAAAGTAATTGCGTTGGTCGTTCCATTTATCTCTGCAAGGGGATGTTCAAGAGATATTTTTTCAGGCATAACAAAAGCTTCAATTTTATTTTCTTTTTTTGTGATACTTCCTAAGAGCTTCCATTTCTTTTTTTCTTTTTTTGCCAGTTCAATATCTTCTCTGGAGATATGAGTAATTCCCTTTCTGTATACATCCTCTTTTTTAAGGTCAACGCCCAGCACAACATTTGCAAGAATAAGAACTTTGGCTAAAGCGTCATAACCTTCTACATCTGCTGTCGGGTCTACCTCAGCATATCCGAGTCTTTGGGCTTCTTTTAATGCATCCTCATAACTTTTCCCGAGTTCCATACTGGTTAATATATAGTTTGTTGTTCCGTTTAATATTCCCTTTGCAGACAATATATTATTACCTGCTAATTCATTGAGGGCAAGGTTTATCACAGGCGTTCCAGACATAACTGTTCCTTCTATCATAAACATTACATTATTTTCTTCAGCTATTTTACTCAATTCTTTATATGCCAGAGCAGCAGGGCCTTTATTCGATGTAACCACATGTTTTTTATGCAGAAAAGCCGTTCTACAATGAGTAATTGCAGGTTCACCGGTATGAATATCCGTATATGAAACTTCTACTATAATATCAGCGTTACTATCTTTTATGGTTTTTAAGCTGTCCCATCCTTTCTCACCATCCGGGTACTCCTCAATATTTCCCTTTTCTTTTACTAGAGAGAGAAGCTTCTCAGCATCAAGTCCTTTTTCATTAAAAACAGAACCTTTGTTTATATCACTTATTCCAACTAACTCCCATTGAAAATTATATTTTTCTTTTAAATAAGATTTTTTATCCTGTAATATTCTGCATAGTCCCTGACCAACCATCCCAAACCCTATTAATGCCAGCCTGTGAATCATTTCAACCCTTCTTTTTTACTATCCTTCTGACTAATTCAATAGAGAATAATTGAGCTTCTTTTGAAACAAACTTATGAATATTATCTGTAATTCAATCAATAAATACTAAGAATCCTGATTTTTTCTCTTATTACTTTTTTATAATTTTCGATGTTATATCCAGCAAGGTCTGAATTGCTCCTGCTGTTTAATTCTGCAAGATAAAGGGTGTAATAATCTATTATTTTTTCTCTGCTTACTCTTGGAAAGTAAGTATCTTCATATTGTCCTTTTTTAATATTTATTATTCCTTTTTTTTTCAGACGTTCAGTTAGAACTTTTAATGTTTCCATTCTGATAGGTGAACCTCTTGGCAATCTTTCATACACCTCCAGAGTTGTTGCTTTACCTTTCTTCCATATAATCTTCATAACCTCTATTTCGTCAAAAGTTAAATCAAGAATTTCTACAGCAGATTTTTCTTCTTTTTTAAATATTTTTCCAATAAGTTTGGATGCCAGTTTTATTCCTGTTCCTATAAGGGCATCAATTGGCATTACAGGATTAGAATACCTGTCTCTGAGCATTTTTCCAGCAGGATCCGAATCTGGTATTCCCATAGATTCAAGTTTTTCACGAGAATAAACAATATTATCAAGATTTTCTTTCATTATCTCATTCATTTTTTCAGCAGAATCCTTAGAGCTTTCAAGTATTTCTGTTGCATTGAAATCCAGTATATCCATTATATTACCTCTTGTCGGAATTGGAGAAAGAGATTTAAAATACTCTTTAATATCTTTATACCACATCTCAGTAGAATCCTTAGGAACCTCCAGTATATTCTTTTTATTTGCAGCGATTATTTTTTCTTCTGTCTTTTCAGGTATTAAAATTTTCTTTGGTATAGTTTTTCTTTTTACTACTTTTCTTTTCCTTTTTTTCTTCGGGATTTTTTTTACAGGTGGCGTTTTATATTCTTCAGTTTTTATAACATTGAAAGAAATATATTCAGTTTTTACTTTTCTGGAAAATGAAAACAATGATAAAAGAAAAATAGCCCCAATATGAATTATAACAGAGATGAAAAGACTTCTTTTAAACAAAACCTTTACCCGGTTTATATAATCAAATTTTTAACTTGCTGGATTTTTTAATTGTTCCATTATTTTTCATCCTATTCTGTCCCATTCATTTTTAATATCACCAACGATGTGTTCCATTATGTCTTCCAGAGTAATAATACCAAGAATATCACTGTTTTTAGTTATAACTGCCATAGTTTCGTTTTTTAATTTCATTTCTTTTAGTATCTCATCTATAGGCTCTGAAGAATTAAAATAACTTATAGACCTTATGAATTTTTTCCAGTCTCCTTTATTATAGAAAATGTCAAAAATGTTCAACAATCCTATAATTCGTGAATCTTTTTTTACTGGATATCTTGTATAACCGTAACTTTTAGCAATTTCCTTTACTTTTTTCTTGTCAAAGCTATACTCAATGAATATAACATCATCATTTTTTACAAGAACTTTCTCAGCAGGTGTTATTGTAAAATCAAATATTTTGTGAAGCATAGTTTTTTGTTTTGCCTGTATTATATTCTTTCTTTCAACTTCCTTAAGAATTAAATTTATTTCCTCTTTAGTTACAAAATAACTTTCTGTTTTTTCTTTTACGCTTAAGAGAAACATTATTCCCCTCGAAATACTTCTTGCAATAAAAGATACTGGAGTAAATATTATTTTCAAGGAGAAAATTATACTGGAAATTTTTATTGCAAGTTTGTCAGCATTATAAAGAAAAATACCTTTCGGGATTATTTCACCAAAAAGCAATAGTAGAGATGTCATTATAATCGTTGAAATAATTGTACCTGCTTTCCCGACAAGATTAACAAAGAAATAAGTAGCAAGAGCTGTTGAGGTTACATTCGCTATGTTTGTTCCCACTAATGTTGTGGTTAAAAAATCTTCAGGATTTTTTATGAGTTCAAAAGTTTTACGTGCTTTTCTGGATTTCTTTTCAACCTTATGCCTTAATTTAAAGATGTTTACAGCGGTCAGTGCTGTTTCAGAACCAGAAAAGAAACCGGATATAATAATCAATACAATTATCGAAATTACAATAATCATCTTTTCTCCATCAATAGCGATACAATTCTGTTATTAATAATTTTTTCTACAGTAAATGTTAAGTCTCTGTAGTTGCATTTTTCATTTTCTTCTGGAATTTTCTGGAATAAGCTCAGGAGAAATCCTGCTATGGTATCAAACTCCTCATCAGGAAGGTCAAGATTTAAAAGGTCGTTTATTTCTCGAACAGGAGTTTTTCCTCTAATTCTATACTTATTAACCTTGAGCTTTTTTATCAGTACTTCTGGTATTTCATACTCATCATATATTTCTCCAAAAATTTCCTCAAGAATATCTTCAAGGGTAACAATTCCACTTGTTCCACCATATTCATCAATAACAATTGCTATTCTTCTTTTTTCTTTCTGGAATATCTCAAAAAGGCTATCTATTGTTTTAGTTTCAGGCACATATATAGCTGGCTTAATTAACTTTTGAAAAGGAATATCAGGATTGAGAAGAACATCCTTTGAATAAATCACACCAATAATTTTATCTTCAGATTTTTCATAAATTGGTATTTTCGAATGTTTTGTTTTATGGATAAAATTCACCAATTTTTTTCTTGACCACTGAATTGATGCTGATTTAACATCTACTCGTGGAACCATAATCTTTGAAACAGGAATTTCTCTGCAACTCAGAATGTAATGGAACATTCTTTCTTCTTCTTTTTCAATAACACCTTCCTTTTTCCCGACCTTGATTATTGTTTCAATTTCATCTCTGGATAGCAAACTCTCTTTTTCCTTTATTTTTCCCGTAAAAAGAGTTATAAAATAATCCCCAACCCATATAAAAACTTTCCTCATCGGAAATACCAGTTTATGAAAATAATTCAACGGTTTTGCACTGAAGGACGCAAACCCGGGTGCATTCTTGATAGCAAGAGTCTTTGGACTTATCTCTCCAGCTATAAGAAGTAAAAATGTAATTAAAATTATTGATATTCCTACACCATTCCTTCCAAAGATTTTTATAGCAATATAAGTTGCAGTAGATGATAAACCGATATTTACAAGAAGATTCCCGATAAGAATCGTTGTAAGTAGTTCATAGGGTTTCTTCAGGAGTTTCTCTATAACAACAGTATTACTGAATTTTCTTTTCATTTTTCGTAATTCTAAATTATTTAAGGAAAATAGGGCTGTTTCGCTTCCTGAAAAGAAACCCGATAATAAGAGAAGAACTAACAATAAAAGAAGTTGAATGAAAAATAACATATAATATTTATTTATTTTTACTTTTGCTCATCTTCCATGAGCATTATCAAGCTTCAAAGGCTTAAAAAAATTTGACTATTTAATATAATAAAAGAGAGATAAATTTCAAATCAAAACTTACTCAAACTATTCTATCAAAACTATCACTAATAAGCCGGGCTCACTATCAGGTAGGGCGATACTAAAATACAGTAACAATCAATCTGCAATTTATAAACCTTATCAATCTCTATATTTCTTTTTTATTTGACTTTTATTTTTATTAAAACTATATTAATGCAGTGTCTCAAATAATATAC
>QNDJ01000130.1 GCA_003644825.1 Candidatus Zhuqueibacterota bacterium
ATATATATTTGGAAATATATGTAAACTTTAAAATGAGCAGCAATGGTGCATAATATTGCACCACACAGGTGAATTGATTTGCACTGTAAGAGCTTTCAGGTTTAAAGTAAAACATTAATCATCATCGATAACTTCTTGATTTCTCTGATAAATAGATATTATTTAGATATTCTTAGTTTAATGGTATAATTTTTGTATATATAATTTAAGCAAAGCAGATGTAGAGGTTATTTTATAGTCATATTAAAAAATCAAAATTAAAAAAAGGAGGTGAATTGATTCAACTAAAAAAAATAATGTATAAGGGAGGTGGTAAAAAAACAGTAGAAATAAGGGGGGCTACTAAGAATAACATTTTTAGGTATTATCAACTAAAAAGGAGGGTGTAATGCTTAACAGATTATTGGTAGTTGGTTTGTTACTATTGCTTATACCTGCGCTTGTCTTTGCTTCTGATGGAACAACAGGTAAACTTGCTGGTAGAGCAATAGATAAAGCGACAGGAGAACCTCTACCTGGTGTAAATATTACAATCGAAAACACAACGCTTGGTGCAGCAACAGACCAGAATGGTAATTATTTTATCAATAACATTCCAGCCGGGACGTATACAGTTGTTGCATCTTATATAGGATACGAAAAGATAAGGGTTGAGAATGTTAAGATATTACCGGACTATACAACCAAGCGAGATTTTGAGATGGTTGAGACCCAGATAGAGGGAGAAGTAGTAGTAGTAACAGCTGAAAGGCCTTTAATTCAGCAGGACGTTACCAATACGGTGAGAATTGCAACAAAAGAGGAAATCGACCAGCTTCCAACAAGAGGAACAGGCTCAGTGGTTCAACTTCAGACAGGTGTTGTTAATTATGGTTATGGCGGCTACAGGATTAGAGGTGGAAGAGGAGATGAGGTTACATATATTGTTGATGGTTTTGAGGTACAGAGTTATTATGGAGGTGGTTCATCTTTTTCAGTTAACAATGCTGCTATAAGTCAGTTACAGGTATCCACTGGTGGTTTTAATGCTGAGTACGGCAGGCAGATGTCGGGTGCTGTTAATGTAGTTACCAGAAGTGGTTCACCGGATTATCATGGTTCTATTCAGGCTATAACTGATGCATTGGCAGGTGACTGGATGAATACTTATAATTATGGTTATAATGTTTATGATTTTTCATTCAGCGGCAGGATACCTTTTACAGGAAGAAAAGGAACATTCTACATTTCCGGTGAAAGAGAATGGAAGGCTGATAGAGCCCCAAGACCTTTCGTTGACAGAATGAGAGATGACCTTCGTAAACTATATGTTCCAAAAACAGAAACAGATTACTGGACTAAATTTCCTGAGGGCAGGTATCTTTCAGTAACACATAATCCTAATTATTATCAGGATGGAAGAATACCAGATCAGGATTTAAGTGCGTGGCACTGGCATGGTAAATTTAACTATCGTTTAACCAACAGTATTAATTTAGAAGCTGGATTTTTTGGCAGAAAGCATAGATCGTCGTCTTACTGGTACAGAGGTAGATTTGACCTTACACAGAATTATTCTTCCTTTTTCAGGAATAATGTAGCTTACATAAAGGCGACTCATACTTTAAGTTCTAAGACGTTTTATACAATTGGTTTTAACTACAGTTTCGAGAATAGCAGAGGTTATGCTTCCAAGCATGGTTACAGAATAAGTGAATATTATAGAAGTGTTCTGAACCAGTATGATGAGCTGCGGCTTTACTATGACCCCTATGCAGATGAAAAAGGTCTTATAAGAAGTACAAGTTTTGGTGAAACCCATTTTGCTTATATGACCATTAAAGGAGATGTAACCAGTCAGATTAACCTTAATCATCAACTTCAGGCTGGTTTTGATTTTCAGAGACACACATTGAGAAGTTTTTCGATGGGTGGTTTACGAAAAGCTATGCAGAATCCACAGCAATTTACGATTCAGAATATCACTTCCTGGGGTTTTGACTGGCCAAGGGATAAAGATGGTTCTTATAAACAGCCTGATGTAGTTGACACTGAAATAGGTGGCGTTTACTATTATTTTGATCCGAACCACCCTTACTTCACCGAGAATGTAAAAAGGTGGGGAAAGGTTAATAGTGGTGTAAAGGCTCCAAAGAATCCTATTCAGTTTGCACTTTATCTGCAGGATAAAATAGAGTATGAAGGTCTCGTGATAAATGCTGGAATCAGATTTGATTATTACGACCCTGATTCTCCGGTTATTCTTGATTACAATGAGCCTATTGATCCTGAGACGAACAAGTTGAAAATAGGCGACAAGCAGGTATCCCAGCGAATAAGTCCGAGGTTGGGTCTTGGATTTCCTGTAACTGATAGGACATTATTGCACGTTAATTATGGTAAGTTTTATCAGATGCCGACCTGGAATAGAATTATTATTGGCTATGACACATTTGAAGATAGAGCTAAAAGAGGTTCTATAGCTTACAGTCGGAATCCGAGATTAAAACCCGAAACAACTACCGCTTATGAAGCAGGGGTAACCCAGCAGCTTGGTGAGTATTTCAGAATGGACTTTACTGCATATTACAAGGATGTTCTTGACCTTGTTATCAGGGAAAGAGTTGCGTCATTACTAGGATATTTCTCCCAGTATAAGAATGGAGACTTTGGAACATTAAAAGGTTTTGATTTCGGTATTACATTAAGGAGATATCATAATATTTCTATTCAGTTTGCATACAGTCTTGGATATGCTCTTGGAACAGGTTCAACATCTGATTCTAATTCGAGGGTAATCTGGATTGGTGCAACACCTCCATCACAGACATATCCACTTGATTATGACCAGAGACATAAGATATCTGTTTCTCTGGATTACAGGGTTCCAAGGGATGGCGGACCGGTTATTTTAGGAAGAAAGATTTTCTCCGATGCAGGAATTAATGTTGTATTCAATGGAGGTAGTGGTTTTCCATATACACCTTGTAAGCAACCAAATAACAGGATAAGCTTACAGGCAGATGCACCGGTCAATGATGGTCCAATTAACTCCAGTTATGGGCCCTGGCTTTATGATATAAATATTAAAGCCAATAAGATTTTCAGAGTGACCAGCAGACTAAAAGTTAATGCGTATATATGGGCAATGAATGTGATGGACAGGATAAATCCTTATAGAGTTTATCCTACAACTGGAGACTGGAGGTCTACTGGATGGTTAGATACAAAACCCGGAAAAGAATGGCTTGCTCAATATGGAGAGCAGGCAAGAAAACTGTATGAAGAAGTTACATTAAGCCCATTTAATTTCAGAGCACCGAGACAGGTACGTTTTGGTCTGGAACTTATATTTTAAGTTGTAATTTTCCCGATGCCTGATGTTAAATCAGGCATCGGGAAATATTAAGTTAAACAATTAAATGAAGAGGTGACCCTTATGAGAAAAAACTTGCTTAGAAGACTGTTGATTCTCGGTTTCGTAGTTATCATTGGCATTTCGTTTTTTGCTTTCAGCTACATAGGTGTACCAACAGCAGAAAAGGGTAAGTATAAACTGGCAAAGAATGCGGTTATTGATAATGATACCTGGATTGATAGAAATAATGTCAGAATGGTAACTACAAACAGGGGATCTATTTCCTGGGATATAGTAACCGGGAATGCAGGTCTTGAATATCCAAAGGGAACCGGTAAGCTGGCGGTGTTTGCTGCTGGAATCTGGGTTTATGGTATGGTAGGAGAAGAGTTGAGAACAGCTGTAGCAGAGTATGGTTTTGAGTATTTCCCTGGAAATATAACCAGCCAGGCAGGAACTACGCCGGTTACCTTTGCTGATGGAACTGAACAGAGGTGGCAGGTTCTTAAACTTAACAAAGAAGATGGTCCTGAAAACCCGGATTATAGCTTATGGAAGGAGATGGCACAGTACGGAGCTCCTGTAGATGAAAATGGTAATCCTAAACTCATAGGCGACCAGATGCTATGGACTATCTTTAATGATGCAGACCCTGCAAAGCACACTCATGGTAGAATGGGGCAGACTCGACCTCTTAACATTGAGGTCAGGGAATCTATTTTTGAATTTGATAAGTCAGGTCCTCTTGGAAATACTGTATTTATTAAATTACACTTTATTAATAAAGGGCCTGATACTTTGACAGGATTTTATGCTTCATTCTGGAGTGACCCGGACCTTGGAGATGCTTTTAATGATCTTGTTGGTTGTGACCCGGAATTAGGTCTCGGATATGTTTATAATGCCGATAATAATGATGGTGTTTATGTAGGTGAAGGTGCCTGCTGTGGATATGACTTCTTTCAGGGTATTAGAGACCCGGAAGGAAATATTCTTCCTATGACTTCTTTTAACAAGTATATTAATGGAACAGACCCGAGAACTCCATGGGAAGCATATTACTCTGCTCAGGGTTTAAAAGCCGATGGAACTCCTCTTATTGACCCTACAACTGGTGCTGTTACAAAGTTCGCTATGAACGGAGACCCGGTAACAAATTCCGGCTGGATAGATTCTGCGCCTGCTGATAGAAGATTGATGTTATCTTCCGGTCCGACAATTCTTAAACCGGGCGATGAAAATACCATCGTTGTTGCTCTGGTTCTTGGTACAGGAAAAGAGAGATTGGGAGCAATTTCGGCTGTTAGATATAATGACATTTTTGCTCAGGGTGCATTTGACATCGGATTTCAGGTTCCACCAGACCCACCTGCTCCTAATGTTACTGTAGTTCCTTTAGAGAACTCATTTTACATTTCCTGGCAGGATAACGCTGAAAGCTATGAAGCTGCAGGGTATGAATTCGAAGGTTATAATGTTTATGTAACCAATAAGCCTGCTGTTACTCAGAAGAGTGGCTGGAAACGGGTATATACTTTTGATAAGGTTAATGGTGTTCAGAGTATCTTTGGAGTTACTTTTGACGAGAGCACGGGTCTTCTTTTAGAATCACCAATTCAACTGGGAACAGATTCCGGTATAAAAAGATGGATAAAGGTTACATCTGATGAATGGATTGGTGGTGCTTATCCATTAATTCCTCAAAAAGAATATTATTATGCAGTAACATCTTATGCATACAACCCGATAGGTGCTCCAAAGGCTCTTGAATCTACTTTTAATCAGTTAACAATAATTCCCAAGGCTGCTTTACCTGGAACTGACTATTCGGGTGTGGATCCCGGGACCCCAACTGAAGCTGAACACACTTCTGGTATAAGTACCGGTAAAGTATATGTTAATGTAGTTAATCCTCAAATTGTTACAGGGCAAACATATAAGGTTACTTTTTCTGATATGGGTGATGGAACTGTAGGATGGAATTTGCTTGCTGGTAATGTTACAAAAATTTCAAAGAATACTAATTTTTCTGGCGACTGGAATTATCCATTTGTAGATGGTTTAATAGTTAGAGTATCAGGAATAACTACTGCACCTTCTTCTGGAGAAGTTGTTCCTCTTCCTGCTGCCGGTGATAAATTAGGTTTCAAGGCTATGCTTACAGATTATGCCAACTATTATGCAGGCGGTGGTTCAGAGTTAACACCTGCTATGTGGGGTCATGACCTTGAAGTAAGGTTCACAAGCACCGGTTCTAAAGCATCACATTTTCAGGGCTGGGGAAACTGGGATTCACCTTTAGGATTAGTGGATGTTCCCTATGAAGTATGGGATATTCAAGCAGACCCACCACAGCAGGTTTGCACACAATTCTATGACAGAGATAAAGATGACCAGTATGATGTAGGGAATAGAGAATATATTGCTGCTATTATGCGCCCCTATGATACAAATACTGAATATACTTGGAGCGATCCCCTTGCCGGC
>QNDJ01000131.1 GCA_003644825.1 Candidatus Zhuqueibacterota bacterium
ACGATAATATTATCAGAGCTATCAAAAGAATTTTAAATGAAAGATATGAAGTTAATGTTCACATTATCTCAAATGTTGAAGAATCATTAAAAATCCTTGAAAAAAATTCTGTAGACCTGGTCATTTCTGATACAAACCTCCCCCGGATTGATGGTTTTCAGTTTACAAAAATGATTAGAACAGGTGAAATTAATCTTGATAAAAGAACCCCTATTATTATTATCAGTTCCACTTATGCTGGTCCTGCTGCTGCAACACTGGCAGAAGAAGCAGGTGCCAATGCATTTTTTTATTATCCTTTTTCTGAGGATGATTTTAGAAAGGCTGTTCAATCAATCTTCGAACCTGAAAAATTAAAAAAAGAGGAAATTTATTTCCCTTTATACAAACGGAAAATTCTGGTTGCTGATGATGACCCCCTTATTGTAAAAATGATTGAAATCACCCTCAGAAAAGAAAATTATGAGATCTCTGTTGCAAGAGATGGAGAAGAAGCAATAAATAAAATAAAAGAAATTAAACCTCACCTGATTTTTCTTGACTATATAATGCCAAAACTCAATGGCCTTGAAGTCTTAAAATGGGTCAAAAGAAATTATCCTGAAATTATAGTAATAATGATTACAGCTTATGGTTCGGAAATACTTGCAGTGGATTTGATGAAAGCAGGGGCTGATGATTATATCAAGAAACCTTTTAGCGTAAAAAACATAATAAAAGTTTGTGAAAATAGTTTTAAACGCATAAACTTTAAAAAGTTAGCTGAACAATTCCAGGAAAAATATAAAGAGATTGAACTATTAAAAAAAGAGATACAGGAAAGGTATTCTTTTAATAATATTATCGGTAAAAATTATAAGATGAGAGAACTCTATAGCCTTATTGAACAGGTTGCTGGTACTCAGGTAACTGTGTTAATCCAGGGAGAAACAGGAACAGGAAAAGAACTTGTTGCAAAAGCTATCCATTATAACAGTCCAAGAAAGGATAAACCTCTTGTAGTTGTAAACTGTGCTGCACTACCGGAAACCCTGCTTGAGAGCGAATTATTTGGACACGAAAAAGGAGCTTTTACAGGGGCTATCGAAAAAAGAATTGGAAGATTTGAAAGAGCAAATGGAGGAACACTCTTTCTTGACGAAATTAGCGAAATTCCACCATCAACTCAGGCTAAACTGTTGAGGGCAATCCAGGAAAGAGAATTCGAAAGATTAGGCGGAACAAAAACTATCAAGGTGGATGTAAGAATTATATCTTCAACCAATAGAGATATCGAAGAATTTGTAAAAAAAGGAAATTTCCGAAAAGACCTCTATTTCAGGCTGAATGTTGTTAAAATTACCATACCACCACTGCGGGAAAGGGTCGATGATATACCAATTCTTGCAACATATTTTTTAAAAAAATTCAATTCAAAGTTTAAAAAAAATATTAAAAAGTTCTCAACCAGTGTTTTAAGAAGAATGATGGAATACTCCTGGCCCGGTAATGTCAGAGAGCTTGAAAATGTCATAGAAAGAGCTGTAGTTATTACTTCCGGAAATGAAATAAAAGATATAGATATACCGGAAATTGAATCAGAAAAAGTCAGCTACGATTTTTCAAGCTTCATCAGAACAGGAAAAGCATTCCAAGAACTCAAAAAAGATATTCTGGAAAAGTTCGAAAAAGAATATATAACTTATGTTTTGAAAAAATTCAACGGAAATATAAAATTATCCTCCGAGTATGCCCAATTAGACCGAAGAAACTTCTACAGGAAAATGAAAGAATACGGTATCGACAAAGAAATGTTTAAATAGTTTTTTCATTTAGTTCCTTTTTCCAGAAAGGGCACACCTTTTTCAATCCATTCCGGTGCAGGTTTATCCCTCAGATAATGTTCAAAGAACTCCCACATTCTCTTTGTAAAATCGTATTTGTTTTTCTTCTTTGTTAGATGATGAGGTTCATCGTTGTATTCCAGCATAATAACAGGTTTTCCTAACCTCCTCAGAGCAAGATAAAGTTCAATACCCTGATACCAGGGCACAGCACCGTCTTTATCTCCATGCAGTATCAACAGCGGTGTTTTTACTCTATCACAAAAGAAAAGAGGAGAATTCTCTATATACCTTTCAGGGAATTCCCAGAGAGAACCACCGATTCTGCTTTGTGTTCGTTCATACTGGAACTGCCTGGGTAGACCGGAACCCCATCTTATTCCTCCATAGGCACTTGTCATATTTGAAACAGGTGCACCAGCAATAGCTGCAGAAAAAATATCCGTTTGAGTTATAATATATGCAGTTTCATATCCACCCCAGCTGTGTCCCTGAAGCCCTATTCTTTTTGGGTCTGCAATACCCATCTCAATTATTTTAAGAACTCCTGGAACAACGCATTTCAATGCCGATTGACCGGGATGACCGATAGTATATTTAATGTCCGGCTTGAAAACTGCATACCCATTGCTGGCAAAAACCGTCGCATTAAACCTGTGATTGGCAAGAGGAATATAATGTTGATGTAGAACATTCGATAATCTCTCGTATATGTAAACCACCATAGGATACTTTTTACCGGGGATATAATTTGCCGGATATGTCAGAACACCCTGTAGTGGAATACCATCAAGACTTTTCCACTCAATTAACCGGTTTTTACCCCAGGCATAATTTTTTTGCTGGGGGTTGGCATCAGTAACCCTGTGTATTTCTTTAAATGTGCCATCAGTTATATAAACATCAGGGAATTCTTCAAAAGTCTGTATTGTCATTATATATCTATTTGCATTTTTTGCCTTTTGAAGACCTCTGAACATTTTATCTTTTTCAACAAGACAAACAGGTCTGTTCTGACCTATTTTCAGTCTGTAATATCCGGTTGCTTTAGTTTTATTATTAAAAAATGAGAGAATAATCGGTTTAGCCGGGTCTATATATTTTTCTTCCCTATCAAGTCTTATGTATCGAAAAGTTGCATTTCTTTTTCTTCCAATTCCGGCTGTTATGTTAACCGGTTTTCCTTTCTTATTCACTGGAAACATCCAGATATCATACTTATCATAAAGTAAAACACCTTCATCATTTTTAAGCCAGTATGCAGGTCCATAGGGTCTTTTTACATCAGGATGGTCATCATCAACATTCCAGAAGGGAACATCAAGTTCTTTTGTAAGGTTTTTCGTAACAGCATCTTTAACCGAGTATAACCACCAATGCTTCTTGAAATAATAAACAATATAATCACCTTCTGGCGACCATATTCCATTCCTTAAAGCCTTCTTCAGGAAAATTCTTCTTGTTCCTGTCTTTGTATTAATTACATAAAGGTCCATAAAATTAGGATATCGCCAGGGAATAGACTCAAAATAAGGTTTCTGATTTATACCTATCGCCCAATTTCCATCTGGAGACGGGTAAACCCTTTTGAAATTCCTGTCACCAAGAGCTACAGAGTATTTATCATATATATGATAAATAGCGGTGTAGGTCTGTTTTTTTCTTTTTGTTGCATTTATTTTTTGCTGGGGTTGAACCTCCACATCCCTCCAGTGCCATATATCAACACCGGGTAATTTTTCTTTTTCTTCTTTACTGAGCTCTTTTTTCTCTTCCGGTGCAATCCCGAAAAATAACTTTTTACCATCTTCAGACCATTTAAGCTCACCATATTCTGACACTACCATATTATCCGGAAATACCGACTTAGAAGATTCAACAATCATTTCTGGTTTTGTTCTTTCAGTGTACCAGAGATATAAATCAAAAAGAGGAAGTTCAGAATCAGAGTCATTCTTATTACTAACAAAAGCAAACTTTTTACTATCTTCACTCCAGGAAAATTGTAAGTACTTACCTTTTCCAGAAAGAAGAGTAATTGTGGAACCATCTCCCTTTAGATTCTTAATATAAAGTCCATCTTCTGATTCTTTATTCGATGAAACAGAATAAGCAATAAATTTTGAGTTTTTATCTATTGAATAATTGACAACATATTTTATTGTTTTTGTTGCACCTGTTTTCAAGTTTTTTATTACCAGTGGGCTTCCCGGTTTCTTTTTTCCAGATTTTTTCTTTTTATGGGGGACTAATTTATAAAAAAACCAGTTTCCATCTTTAGAAAATCTAAAATTTTCAACACTATCAACTTCAACAGTTTCACCCGTATACAGGTTAAGCAAACCCATACCATTTTTTGTGTTCTTCTTTTCTTTTTCACTCAGGCTATCTTCTGGAAGAATTGTATAGGCAACCCATTTTGAATCTTCTGAAAAAACAGGCCTTGAACCTCTTATCTTTATAAATTTTGTTTTGTTTTCAAGGCTCTGGATTATTAATTTTCCATTACCTTCGTTTGGTTTCAAAACATATACAAGCCATTTTCCATCATTAGAGATTTTTTGCTGAGAAAGAGTCTTCCACTGAGCATAATCCTCAATGGTAATGGGCTTTTTTGTCTGTCCGTATAATGGAACAATAGAGTAAAAAGCAAAGACTACCAATAAAATATAAATAAAAAAATCAGCATTTCTTATAACAGATATAAAGAGCTTTTTCATTTCTCCTCCTGCAATATAATTTTATCTAATCTCCAGGTAATCTTTATCAGGTAGTTTCGGGAAACTGGCATGAGGTTCTTTTTGATACCAGAATGCGACAGAAGAAATATCATCCTGCAAAGGTAAGTATCTACCACCAGACCTCCATCCAAGAGCCTGTATAGTAACTTTTAAATCTTTTTCAAATCGGATAGGGTCCATAATATGCCAGCGATAAAGACCAAATCGTTGTTGAGTTTGCATTAATCCATCAGGAATTATTACCTGAGGCATTCCACTATATGGTGTAGTAAATATTTGATATTTTTTATTAACGGTAAAACCGTAAGAACCACAAAAATAATCTTCTGTTCCTGTTCCACAGATAGTGGGGAATTCTTTATCTCCATCTATGTAGAACTTTATTTCTCCTTCACCCCACCAGCCATTGTTATTTACCCCCCAGGCCATATATGTACCAACATAATGCCCCCATCCTTTAACACCATCCAGAATTGTATAAACAGATTTATAGGGAAGAGGATTACTCCTGCGGAACTGAGCATGCAGATAAGCAGCATCTTCAGGGACTTCCGTTAAAGTATAATCTATCTGATAATATAATGTCATTTGTTTCTCGTCAAGGTTCTCCATAGTAATTTTGCACGATTTTCGGAAAGGCATCACCCAGTAACAATTAAAACCACTCCCTGGATTAACACAAACCGGCAGTGATGATACCTGGGCATATTTTCCCCAGCCACACGCAAAGAAATCTCCGACCGGAGCCTCAATTGATGGTTCTGTTTCGCCGTCCCAGTAAATTCGCAGTATCGAGAACCGCCAGTGACCGCTTGGAGTCATCCAGATATGCTGAATAGCCCCTGGCCCTTTTATTTCAGCCAGTGTAAATACTTCTTTCGGTTTAATACGAATTGAAGGCGAAATCTTCCATCCCTGACCTAATTCTCGGGCAGCTCTTGCGCCAGTCCCTTCAAGTGCCATACCTCCTTTTCCCTTTTCACCTGTAAAATTTTCCGGACTTATAGAGCGTGTTTTAGCATGAGACAGGCGATATAGATTTCCAAGATTTATATAAAGACCGTTAAAACCCGACTTCTGAGCATAAAGGATGGATGAACTAAAACATAATAAAATAAAAATAAAGACTATTAGAGTTAATTTTTTCATAACTGGTCTCCTTTTTGGGGTTTAAAAT
>QNDJ01000132.1 GCA_003644825.1 Candidatus Zhuqueibacterota bacterium
AATAATACATAGACTAGAATAGTAATTTAACTATTCTTAAGCTTTCTGAAGTGATTTGCCAAGCAGGCTTAAAGTTGAAAAGGAAGAAAAATATATATTTTTCACTTGATTTTTTATTTAATAATTAATATATTAGAACTGAATTAACAGACAGCTACAGATAACTTGTTAATTAGCTACTACTATTGACTTTCCTAATAAATTGTTAAGGAGGTGATTTATAGAATAATATTTATAGAATAATAAAGATAAAAAATTATATTTTTTTCTAATATCTGATATATCAGATATTAATAATGAACCAAATTAAAACTGGAGGGATAAATATGGCAAAAAAATCGATTTTCTTGATTCTATTATTTTTCCTGATTCCATCCCTTGTATTTGCTTCTGATGGAACAACCGGGAAAATAATGGGTAAAGTCTATGACAAAAGTACAGGCGACCCCCTCCCCGGTGTTAATATTGTGATTGAAGGTACAACCCTGGGTGCTGCATCCGATGCTAATGGAAAATATTTTATTAACAATGTTCCTGCAGGTACCTATACTGTTGTTGCATCCTATATAGGATATGAAAAAATCACAACAGAAAATGTTAAAGTGCTGGCAGACCACACAACTAACCTGGATTTTCCAATGGTAGAAACAGCTATTGAGGGTGAGGTTGTTGTTGTAACTGCAGAAAGACCCCTTGTTCAACAGGATGTAACAAATACTGTAAGGATAAAAACTGAAGAAGAAATTCAGAATCTACCTACAAGAGGTACCGGGGCTGTTACTGTCCTGCAAACCGGAGTTGTAGATGCTTATGGCGGTATTTCAATAAGAGGAGGGCGTCAGAATGAAGTTGCCTATATCGTCGATGGATTTGTGGTAAACAATTATTATGGTGGTGGACAAATTGTATCTGTAAATCAAGCCGCAATAAGTCAGCTTGCTATTTCTACAGGTGGTTTCAATGCTGAATATGGAAGGCAGATGTCCGGCGCCGTTAGTGTTATCACAAAAAGCGGTTCAAGAGATTATCACGGACATATTCAGGCTATTTCTGACTTCTTATCAGGAGACTGGCTTAACACATATAGTTATGGATATAATGTTTACGATTTTTCTTTTGGTGGTGGTATTC
Organism: Candidatus Zhuqueibacterota bacterium; assembly: GCA_003644825.1. Lineage (GTDB taxonomy): Bacteria > SM23-31 > SM23-31 > B21-G16 > B21-G16 > B21-G16. The sequence continues at coordinate 1,132 of QNDJ01000132.1, forward strand.
CTTATCTAAAAAATGCCACCTTTTTTATTTCTGGAGAAAGACAATTTCTTGCTGATAAAAGTCCCCGCCCCTTCGTTGATATGTTTTATGACCCGAGAATAAAAGATAAAAATGATCCTCTATATTCTATTAATCAGGTTTTCAAAAAAGGAATGAAACCGGGTAATGATTTTCACCAGAACAGATGGCAGGGTAAACTGAACTATAGAATTTCAAATGCATTAAATTTTGAATTTGGTATTCTCGGGAGAAAATATTCAACCAACACTTTTAGTATGAGAATGTATAAAGCTCCAGAACACTTTACCCATAGCAACCACTGGGACAATCAGGCATTTGGTAAAATCACATATACATTCAGCCCTAAAACATTTGCTATTTTAGGGATAAATCATGTTATTGAGAACAATGTTTCTGCTGATAGAAAACACTGGGATAGATGGAACGAATATCAAAGAACAAGTTACAATAGACCCGACGATATAGGTATTTTTAGAGATGTTTATGATAACCCTGATACACCAGGTAGTGAAGAAGCTATTGGCGGTTCCTGGTATCATAACAGAGTTTCTTACTTAACAATTAAAGGGGATATTACAAGTCAGGTAAATTTAAATCATCAATTACAGGCAGGTTTTGATGTTCAATACCACAGTTTAAGAATGTACAGCCATGGTAATTTAACTCAGATTTTATCAAATCCTTTACACTGGGTTAAAGAAAATGGAAGCCCAAACTTCAAAAATATTAACAGTTATGGATTGAATTACGTCGTAGAATTTGAGGTGCAACCCGATCCTGAAAATGGTGTTGCTGGTGTTATGAAAAGAATTAAAAAAGTTGATTATAGTAAAGGTTATAGTGGTAATCCACCAAAACATCCCCTATTTATGTCCTTTTATTTACAGGACAAAATAGAATATGAAGGGCTTGTTATTAATGGTGGAATAAGATTTGATTACTATGATGCTGATTCTCCTGTTATTACAGATTTAAAGAATCCTTATGACCCTGAAACCGGTAAACTGAGATTAGGAGATAGTAAAGTAAATCAGAGAATAAGTCCGAGATTAGGCCTTGGATTTCCTGTTACGGATAAAACCCTTCTTCATGTGAATTTTGGAAAATTTTATCAATTACCCAATTTAAACAGAATGATTATTGTCTACGACAACTATCAGGAAATAGCGGCTACCACGGTTGGATATAGAGTAAATAATCCTGGTTTGAAACCCGAAACAACAACAGCATACGAAGCAGGTGTTACCCAGCAGATTGGTGAAAATTTGAGACTGGACTTTGTAGCATATTATAAAGATATTACTGACCTCGTAATCCTTAAAAATGTTATTTCCATCAGTGGACATTACTCTACATATTTTAATGGTGACTATGGAACAATAAAAGGTTTTGACTGTGGGGTAACACTGAGAAGATATAAAAATATTTCTGCAAGTATTGCATACAGCTTATCTTATGCTCTCGGAACAGGTTCTACTTCCAATTCAAATTCAAGAGTCGTATGGTTAAAAAAAGAACATCCAAAACAAACCAATCCACTTAACTATGACCAGAGACATAAACTTGCAGTTATACTCGATTATAGATTTCCAAGAGATGGTGGACCAACTATTTTCGGTAAAAAGATATTTTCTAACTCAGGAATTAATTTTGTGCTAAATAGCGGAAGTGGTTTTCCTTACACTCCTATAAAGAGCCCTAACAACAGAGTGGCTATTAAAGCTGACGGGCCTGTTAATGATGGACCCATTAATTCCAGATATGGTCCCTGGCAGGTGCAAGTTGACCTCAAAGCCAATAAAATTTTCAACCTGTATAAAGGTTTAAAAGCAGATGTGTATGTATGGGCTCTTAACATTATGAATAGAATTAATCCGCTTACAGTGTGGGCAACCACAGGAGATTATGCTTCAGATGGCTGGCTAACTACTGCACCCGGCAAAGACTGGCTAAAAAAATTCGGAGAAGAAGGAAAAAGAGAATACAATATCGCAATGAAAAATCTTATTGCTTACAGAATTCCAAGGCAGATAAGGTTCGGTATAAGATTCTTATTTTAAAAAAGTAAATTTAACCTATTAAAAATTAGGTGAGGTGAATATATGAAAAAAAGTTTAATAAGAAAAATAATTTTTCTAAGCCTGATTCTTATATTTGCTTCAAGTTTTATAGCCTTAAAATGGATTTCTCCTCCTCCACCAGATAAACACCAACTCAGAAAAGGAGCAACTTATGATTTTGATACCTGGCTTGATATTAATGAAATGAGATTTAATTCTTCTAATGATGGTGGAGTTGGTTTTGACCAGACAAGAGGATGGTGGGGAGTTGAATTTCCAAAAGGAACAGGCAGATATATGAACTGGGCAGCTGGAGTATGGATTTCAGGAGTACCTGAAGGAGGGACTGTTGAAAAAGATTTAAGATTAACAGTTTTCACCTGGGGTGGTGAATGGGTTCCCGGTCCAATAGCAAACGGTACTTTCATCCTTGACAATCCTGATTTCCAGATGTACAAACTTACAAAAGGAGTTAGTGGACCAGGAGACGCAGACTGGGAACACTGGAAAAATGTTGGGTCCAATTTTTCAAAATATGGCTGTGTAGGAGAATATGCTCCTCTAATTAAAGACCCTAATGACCCTCTGGTTACTGAATACGGCTACAGTGTAGGCGACCCATATATTACTGGTGACCAGTGTCTCTGGGGTGTTTACAACGATGCAAATCCTGATGTTCATACAGGATACTACGTATCATCAGGAACTTTACCTTTATATATTGAAATTAAAGAGACTGATTTTGCATTTAATAAATCAGGTCCTCTTGGTAAAACTGTATTCTGTAAATTCGAATTTACAAATAAGGGTTCACTAAACCTTAAAGATATGTATTTTTCCTTCTGGGCAGATTGTGACCAGGGAGATTCTTTTAATGACCTCTGTGGGTGCGACCCTGACAAGAGTATGGGGTATGTTTATGATGGAAGCCCGGATGCTGTTTATTACGATTACGGTGTTGCAGGTGGTTATGACTTCTTTAAAGGACCTATTGGAAGAGATGGAGAAATTTTACCAATGACATCATTCTCTCATTACATTAATGGAACAGACCCGAGAAACCAATGGGAATGTTATAACTATATGAAGGGTTTAAATCCTAAAGACGGCACTCCAAGGATAAATCCAGTAACAGGTCAGGTAACAAAATTCTCAGTAACAGGTGACCCCGTAACAAATACAGGATGGCTTGATGTGAACCCCGGTGATAGAAGGTTGATGTTGAACTCAGGTCCTTTTGATATGGCTCCAGGTGACAAAAATGAAGTCGTCCTTGCTTTCATAGTTGGAACAGGAAAAGATAGAATATCTGCTATATCAGGCTTACGATATAACGACATTTTTGCTCAGGGTGCATTCGATATAGGATTCAATGTGCCGCCAGACCCACCACAGCCTGAAATAACTGTTGTAACCACTCCATCAGAAATATTCCTTTCCTGGAAAGATAATGCTGAATCCTTTAACAACGCAGGTTACCAGTTCGAAGGATATAATGTTTATATGACTGACAATCCAAACCCTACATCAGATGCTGATTGGAAAAGAATAAGAACTTTTGATAAGGAAAACGGTGTTATGACAATTTTAGGAATAACTCTTGATATGAATACAGGTTTACTACTTGAAACTCCAATCCAATTTGGAACAGATTCTGGAATAAAAAGATGGGTAAAAATAACAACCGATGAATTTTCAGGTGGAACTGCACCACTGATTGCAGAAAAAGAATACCACTTTGCTGTTACTGCTTATGCATATAACCCGATTGGTGCACCAAAGGCTCTCGAAACTCCAAAACATATGATAAACGTTGTCCCGAAACAGGGATTCCCTGGAACTGATTATACTGGAGTTGAACCAGGAACGGCAACTACTGCTGAACATATATCCGGTATCAGTAATGGTGAAGTATTCGTTAGTGTTGTTGACCCTTCTTCTGTTACTGGCGAAACATACAAGGTAACGTTTTCAAGTCTGGCTGACGGTTCAGTGGTATGGAATTTACTTGCAGGAAATAGTACAAAACTGCAAAACCAGACTGATTTTTCAGGAAGCTGGGCAACACCTATCGTTGATGGAATTCAGGTTAGAGTATCAGGAATAACTACTGCACCTTCTTCCGGAAAAGTTGTTCCTCTTCCTGCCGGTGATGAATTAGGTTTCAAGGCTATGCTTGAAAATTATGCCCACGGTTATGCAGGCGGTGGTTCAGAGTTAACACCTGATATGTGGGGGCATGACCTTGAAGTAAGATTCACAAGCACCGGTTCTAAAGCATCACATTTTCAGGGCTGGGGAAACTGGGATTCACCTTTGGGATTAGTGGATGTTCCCTATGAAGTATGGGATATTCAAGCAGACCCACCACAGCAGGTTTGTACACAATTCTATGACAGAGATAAAGATGACCAGTATGATGTAGGGAATAGAGAATATATTGCTGCTATTATGCGCCCCTATGATACAAATACTGAATATACTTGGAGCGATCCCCTTGCCGGC
>QNDJ01000133.1 GCA_003644825.1 Candidatus Zhuqueibacterota bacterium
AGGCAGATCCGCCTCAGGCGGAAACCCCCAACCTATTTTTTCCCTCTGCACCATAACTAATAATTTTATATATTTTTTCGTACGCCCGGGAGGACTTGTCTGCCAGAGGCAGATCCGCCTCAGGCGGAAACCCCCAACCTATTTTTTCCCTCTGCACCATAACTAATAATTTTATATATTTTTTCGTACGCCCGGGAGGACTTGAACCCCCAACCTCCTGATCCGTAGTCAGGCGTTCTATCCAGTTGAACTACGGGCGCTATATTCTATTCAAAATATATGAAATTTATTTAAAAAACACAAATAAGAATTTAACATTAACGTTTTCTCTTAGCATATACAATTTGTGAACGGGGTACAAAAATCAAAGCATCATATCTATTTAATTCATTTTTAACCTTTCTTATAAGGTTGTAAATGCTATTCGATATTTTCTTTGATTCTTTCAAGACTAAATCCCAGTCAATGTTTTTTATAAGGAAGGGAAGGTTATTATTTTCATAAGCAAGAGTAAAAATTAGTTTATCATACTGGTCTAATAACGGTTCAAAAAAGTAATAGTTTTCAGGAGTAACCAGCTTTTTTCTGTATGCATTTTTGAATTTATTTATTATTCTATTATAATTGGAACCCTGTCTTAAATAAGAGTTTAAATTTATACCTGCCATCGAGCCTATTTTATAAGTCAGACCCCGAACATAAATTGAAAATGTCTTACTTTTTGTTGGTTCAAACTCAAAAGTAAGATAATTGCCTTCTCTTAAGAAATTCCCTCCATCTGGAAACGGAAACTGATTAATTGAATGATAAGCTCCTTCATGAATCATAACCTTACCTTCAGTAAAAAATCTGCCAAAAAAACGAGGGTCTGTCATATTTCTAACTATAGCTTTTTGCCTGTAATAGTTAAAATCATACATATAACTTTTAAAATATGAATTAAGGTTTTCTATCACATTTTCAATATACCGGGGAGTTAAGAAAGGGTAAGCACCAATCAGGTTTTTATCTTTTGCTTTATTTAACAGTCCTTTAAGTTTCTTTATTAAATTTTCTGAATCAAAAATAGAAATTTCATTAACATTAATAGAAAATGTTGAGTCTATCAATCGAAAATATGGAACTATTATCTTTTCAATTGTTAGTTTATAGTTATGTTCTATATCATGAGCTCCTATATGAATTCTTTTTTCAGGATAAATTTTGTTCCACTTTCGAAGATGTTCTAAAAGCTCATAAAGTTCTTCCGTATTAACAAAATCATAGATTACATTCTGGTAGAAATTTTCAGCTTCATTATCATCTTTTATCCCGGTATAGTAATCCAGATAACCTGAAATTGAATACTCCTGCTCAATAAGAACAAGTGAAAATCTATCAAATGTATTAAGAGCAAAAAGAATCCTGTTGCGCAAATGATGAGTAACCTGATAATAATGGTTTTCTCCCTGAAGAAACACCTTAACATTATGGGAAATCGGCTCAAGCCAGGAAAGGTCATCAAAATTTGAAAAAGATTCATTTACATCTTCAGGTGAAATAGTTTCTGTTTTAAACCATTCCTTTTTTAATTTGCAATTCTTTAATTCTTCCACCTCAGGATATAGCCTTATTCCCAGTTGAATAAGTTTCTTTTTTACATTAAGTGTATCTTCCTTTTTTTGAGCTAAAGAATATAAAGGAACTGTAATAAAGATAAATAATAATAAAACTTTTAGAAAAACTTTATGAAAGTTATTTTTTAAAAGTTTTACACCATTCATTTTTTCTCCAAGCTGTTAAGGTAATTAACTCTATTTATATGACACCAGACTTTTTGTAAAGGTTTACATCTCCCACCTCTAAAAATTTTTATCTTACCTTTCTTACTCTTATATGTCCTGATTTTCTTACCTCAAGATAAATTTCTCCTGAGCCATCACCAATTACACCTGTAATTTTTTCTCTACTCAACTTATTAGTTGTAATCTGTAAACCACCCAGTAGTTCAATTTCTTCATATTTTGGAACAATGGCGGTAAAATAAGCATTAATTTCTCCGCTTATATTAAGTAAAATATTTCCATAAGAGGTTTCCATTCTATAGGTACAATCCGGTTGAAAATGTAAATCCGCTTCTATATTTCCACTCGAGGTTGATGCTGTAACCGAACCACCTATTCTGTACAATTCAATTGAGCTGTAAGTTGTAACAATATCAACAGAGCCAGCAACACTGTCCGCATATACACTACCTGACTTATTGATAACCTCCACAGAGCCTCCTATATCATTTAATATTACAGGGTTATAGGAAGTTTTTATATTCACACTTCTGCCTGCTTTTTTTATGCTTACTTTACCACTTTTACTATCAACGGTAACTTTTCCTTTTACTCTGGATATATTAACTGGATTATATGAAGTCGAAACTTCTGCATCTCCTCCTATATTAAGTAATGACACACCACCACTTTTATTATATACTTTTACTGACCCTGTTACATCTTCTATTTCAACTCTGTCATAGGATGTTTCAACGGTCAGATTACCATCAATATTTGATACAATTACTGAACCACTCTTATCCATTATTCTTGCACCATTTTTCACTTCCTTTAAAGTTACATTTGCGTAAGTAGTTGAAATACTTGTAAATCCATCAATATATTCAGCCCGGACTTTTCCACTTTTATTTATTACAGTTAAACCACCTTTTACATTATTTACATCAACATTATCATAGGAGGTTTCTAAATCTACATTACTACCTGCATTGGAAACTTCAACAGAACCACTTTTATTAACAACATCAACAGTGCCATCAATGTCAGACAAAATAACTTTATCATAGGAATTTTCAATTCTTACCGAACCTTTTACTCTATACACCTTTGTTTTTCCACTTTTATTTTCTGAGGTTAAATCACCACTTACATCAGAAACAATAACAGAACCATAAGAATTTTTTAAATTAGCTCTTCCCCCTATTAGTTTAATAAACAGATTTCCACTGACATTATCCACATCCAGTTCGTTAATATTATCAACTGAAACATCTCCATATTTATTTCTCACATCAATATTCAATCTGGATGGAAGAGTAATATCATAATCAACACTCATTCCAATCCTTCTTTTGAACACTCTAAAAAACTCAGTATAATCAATTTCTGGAAATATTGTTCTTATGTATACAATACTTCCCCTCTTTTCAACTTCTATTTCGATTTCTTCAGTAATATCTTTTGCGAGCCTTAATGAACGAGCAGTAACTTTTTTCACAGCTCTGATTTCTATATCACCTTCTTTAACCCCCCTTACCGTAACATTTCCATTCGGGTTGTCAACAGAAGTTAAACTAACTCCTGCACTGGAAACTGTTTTTTTAAACTTTTGCCTGTATGTAGCTCTTTTTAATTCCTTACCGGTGTTGGCAAATATGTTAAAAGGAAAAATAATTAACAAAATACATAAAAAATTCAAATACTTTATCTTCATTTATTGCTCCTTTCTTATATAAATGGTCGAATTTTTGGTTTCCAGATTAATATCCACCCCCTCTTTCCCTAATCTCCCTTTAGCAAAAATTGTTGAACCATACTTATCTTTTTCAAGCAGAAAATCACTGTAAATTTCTCCAAAAGTTGTTTTAGCAGTTATGGTGCCTGAAATATTAAATGGAAGAAATACTTTTATTACACCGTTTGTTGTAGATATTCTTATTCTTCTTCCACTTTTCTGAATTAAAGGCTCAATTCCGGAGAGTTCAACATTTCCATTTCTGTTGTTTATCTTAACATCATTTTTAGCACCTATAATCTCAACCAGAGAAAATGAATTTTCTACATCAACGGAACCAGAAACATTCTTAACTGATACCGGTGAATTACTATTCTCAATAAATATCGAATTTTCTATATCATTAGCTTCAACTCTGCCAAACTTATTACGAATAATAGTTTCTCCTTTAACACACCAAACTGAAATTGCATCATTTGAATTGTCTATTTTCAAATTACCATAAATATTCCCTGCAATAATACTTCCAAAAGAGTTATTAATATCCACATCTTTTTTAATTTCATTCACCTGTATAGAAGAATTTTTTGAGTCTATTCTAAGAGAAGAATTGCAATTTTTAACCCTGATTTTCCCGAAACTTCCAGTAATTTCAACTCTACCATTAATACTTTCAATCTCAATATCTCCATTTGAGGAAAAAACTCTTAAATCGCTATCTCCCTTAATGACTGATATCTTTCCAAAGCTATTTCTTGCTTCAACGATTCCGCTGATGTTTTCAAGTTTTATTCTTCCATTTGAATTTCTTACATCGGCATTTCCTCCTATCCGGGAAACCTCAATAAGACCAAATTTATTAATACCTCTAAAATCTCCACTAATATCTGAAATATTTATATCACCATTTGTAGTTTCTACTTCAGCATTACCCCTGACCCCCTGAACATTAACAGCACCGAATTTATTTGTAAGACTTACTTCACCACCAATATTTTTTACATTAATTATGGAATGCCCTGTAGTAACGTCCAGGTCTCCTTCAACACCAAGAACAGTTATATTACCAAAAGAGTTCTCAATCCTTAAATTACACTTACCCGGAACTGTAATAATATAATTAACCTGATATGATTTTACATCCGAAGTCCTGAAGGAAGGATACTCCGTCGAAATTAAAAGATTATTCCCTCTTTTAGATATATCAACAAAAATATCTTTAATAAATTTTTCTCCACTTTTTTTAACCTCAGAGTAGACTTTCTTTTCACCTTTAATCAAAACTTCATTTTTTTGCCAGGAATTAACCTCAATTTTACCGAATTTATGGTCAATAAAAATATAAACACCTGTATTAACTTTAACTGCCTTTTCAAACTTCTCTGAAATATAGTTACCCCACAATTCTTTTTCCTTAATTTCCTTCACCTGACTATATGTAATATTCTCTGTCAGAGCTATAGATAACAAAATGCTTACAAATAGTATTTTTATTTTCATTTCATTCACCTTTCTGCTCAAAAGATTCTATCCTTTTTTATTTTATTCTGCCATTTCTCTCAGTGTATTAATCTTTTTCTGATATGCTGTGAATAGAAACCTCTGAGCATTGATATTAAACTCATTCTCCTGTAAAATCCTCTTGCATTCAGCAATAGATTCATCAAGTAAAGCCAGCTTTTCTCTGTATACCATTAAAAGCTCTGGTTCAATATTTTTCCTGTTTTCATTTGCCAGAACTGTTAATTTTTCTATTGCATTCAGGTAATGGTCTTCAGCTTTCTTTATCTCAAGTATTACCTCCGCTTGAAGTCTACTTAATTTTTCTCTTTTTTTATTTTCTATAAAAAATAGTTTATAAGAAAAAAACAACATTATGAATACAAAAACAAAACCCAGTGCTGGCTTTAAAAAAGGTTTTAATTTTTTCTCTTTTATTCTTCTAAAAACTCTACTCAGCAATCTTCTTTCACACTCTTTTTCTTTTATCAGTCTATTTTCAATATTTACCCACAATGAAGTAGGGACTCTTTTAACCTTCAACCTTTTAGTGCCCTTTTTAATCAGCATTTCCAGTTCAAATCTTTCTTTACAATCAGCACATTCTTCAATATGTTTTAAAAGTTCCTGACTGTTTAAGTTTTCTTCATACTTTTCCCATATTTCCTTACAAC
>QNDJ01000134.1 GCA_003644825.1 Candidatus Zhuqueibacterota bacterium
TGTATCCTCAGAGGATACGTTTTTCAATCGGAGCAGGTGAAATTCTAACCGATATCAATCCTTTTCAGGCAATAGGTATGGATGGTCCTGCTTTTCACAATGCACGAAAAGGAATTCAAGAGTTAAAAAAGACTCGTTTCTTATTTAAAATAGTCAGTGATGAAATGCATAACCTTGATTTTTTAAATAACAATTTATATCTGATCTCACATATTATTAATGACTGGAAAAAAAACAGGTTAGAAATCTTAAAAAGATTGATTAATGGATACACAATACAGCAAATCTCAGATTCTCTGAAAATCTCAACTACTGCTGTTTATAAAAATATTACTGAAGGAGCACTTAAAATAATTATTGAATTGTTCAAAGAAATATCTCTATTCGTTAATCAACGTCTGGAGTTTAAATGAATCTGACCTTCTATTATATTCTCGATGTGTTAATTTTTACCCGTCTTATATTTCAATTTAAAGATAAGCCTATAACAAAAAGTAATTTTCTGATAAAAACCGTAGTTGAAATTTTCGGATTAATACTCTTTTCGTGGAATTACTGGTTAATGCTGGTAGTAGTGATACTGTTTACCCTTAACTATTTAAGTTATATTATTGAGTTAAATACGAAGAGGCTGAACCTGCTGAGAATTATTTTTTTGCTATTATATATAACCATTTTTAGTTTTATTTTTTCACCGAGTTCTGGCATTCACTTCAATACAGCGGTTAGAAATATATCAAAGTTCCAGAGTTCCAGTATAATTTTAGAGCTCCTTGTTGGTGTAAACTGGGCAACCGCAACTGTAATTTTGATGGGATTATTGTTAAATTTGAATGAAGTTAATTTTCTTATACGATACCTTCTTGAGAAGCTGGATTTTGCTCCAAAACTTCTCTCTGAAAATAACCAGAATAAACATAATAATAAAATAATAGATAAATCTGAATATAATGCTGGTAGGATAATTGGTATTCTTGAGAGAATAATAATATATTTCTTCGTACTAAACGGAAGCTATACAGCAATAGGTATAGTTTTAGCAGCTAAAGGTTTTACTCGATTTAAAGAACTGGAGAAAAGAGCTTTTGCTGAGTATGTTTTAATAGGAACTCTTCTTTCCACAATTCTTGCAAGTACAATTGCTTTACTGGTTAAAAAAATTCTGCTCCATTAATATTAAATAAACCTTCAGAAAACTTTATTTTGTTGATATTGCTTGAAATATAATTTTCTTTTCTTCATTATAGTAGATAGGTGATTTTTCATTTCCATTTCTTGAGTTCAAGATTTTTCCCGTCAAAGTAGGCATAAGTAAAATTTGTAATCCAATCACCAATGTTCATTAATTTTTTTTCATTAATTTTTCTTTCATCAGGTTTGTGGGTATGGCCAAAGATTATATAGTCAAAACCTTGAAGGAATTTTTTTTCTGCAAATTCCTTGTATTCTTCATCTGAACCGTAGTCTTTATTCGAAGTGTAGATTCTGCTTGTTCTTGATACTCTTTTTGCCAAAGGAATACCAATATCAGGATGTATCAATTTATATAGGAAAATGTTAAACCTATTTCTGAGCACTTTTTTAATTATTCTATATCCCTTATCACTTTTTTTAAGTCCATCGCCATGTACTATATAAAACTTTTTTCCTGAGATTTCGATTTCAGCACTGTATTCAAAATACTCAATACCGAGTTCATTTTTCAGGAAATTACCAATCCAGAAATCATGATTACCGGCAACATAGAAAACTTCTATTTTTTTTTCCTTCAGTTCCAGTAACTTTGCGATGATTTTCAAATTTTCCTTCGGTAATACATTTCTGTATTCAAACCAGAAATCAAATAGGTCACCCACTATAAAAAGGGAACTTCTTTCATTTTTTACATAATCAAAAAAACTTAGAACTTTTCTTTCTCTTTGTAAGTTATCGTTGAGTGTTCTCGCGCCAAGGTGAGCATCGGACATAAAAAAAGCTATATTACTGTTAATCCGAATCATTTGAATCCTTTTTATAATCTTCAGGAAAAATATTTATTCTTTTCATCATTTTATAGAAATATGATTTATCTATTCCAGTTATTTCAATAGCCTTTTTTACATTTCCTTCGGCTAATTTTATCACTCTATCCAGAAAGGTTTTATCAATTGTTCTTGAGACCTGATTTAACAGGTTGCTTCTTAACTGTTCGAGGTTATCTTTTCTGGGTTCAATTTCCATTGTTTTCTGGATGATAAATGGGGTAATATCTTCAAATTCAATTTTTCTTTTTTCTCCTTTTAAATCCAGGTCCTGTGCGGTGATTTTATCTCCTGTAGAATTAATAAATGCTTTAAAAATCACATTTTCTAACTCTCTTACATTTCCTTTCCAGTTGTAATACATCAATTTTTCCATAGCTTCGTTTGTAATAATCTTTTCAACATCATTTTTTTTGCATAATTTATCAATGTAATCTTTTACGATAAGAGGTATATCTTCTCTGTGTTTTCTTAATGGTGGGACGTTAATTTTAATGACGTTCAATCTGTAGTACAGGTCTTCTCTGAATTTTTTCTGTTTAATCATATCTTCGAGGTTTTTATTTGTAACAGCAATGATTCTGACATCAGTTTTGATATTCTGTGTTCCACCAACACGCATAAATTCTCCGAACTGGATGATTCTTAATAATTTAGTTTGAGACTCCAGAGGTAATTCACCTATTTCATCGAGAAAAACAGTTCCACCGTTTGCTTTTTCAAAGATTCCTATTTTTCTTGTATAAGCTCCTGTAAAAGCTCCTTTTTCGTGTCCAAAGAGTTCGCTTTCAATTATCTCTTTACTGATGGCACCACAATTAACAATCAAGAACGGTTGAGCTTTTCTTTTACTTTTTCTCTGTATTGCTCTTGCAACGAGTTCTTTTCCAGTTCCCGTTTCTCCGGTTATCAGAACATTTGCATCTACATTTGAGGCACTTTCAATTTCATTGAATAATTTTATCATTGCATCAGATTTACCGATTAGTTCCTGATATTTCCAGGTATCTTTCATTTCTGATTGGAGAGCAAAATAATTCCTCTCCAGTTCAAGGGTCTTGATTGCTCTTTCAATACTGAATAAAATCTCTTCTTCGGTGAAAGGTTTGAGAATGTAATCATAAGCGCCTTCTCTCATTGTTTCAATTATTTTTTCCTTGTCCTGCTCTACTGTTACCATTATGACTTTCAGGTCATTTTCTATTTTGTTTATTTCTTTTAACACTTCCAGACCATTCATACCATCCATCCGATAATCCAGTAGAATGAGGTCGATTTTATAGTTTTTTATTAAATTTAGAGCTTCAATACCATTGCTTGCCTGGATTACTTCATATTTATCCTTAAGGCATACATTCAGAAAAGACCTTATAGCCTTTTCATCATCAACAATCATTATTCTATATTTCATTATCTTATCTCAAAATTTCTAACAGTTTCGGCTGATTGTCCTGAGTTCATATCCGTAAGTTTTATAATAAGCTGGGATTTCCCTCTGTTAATGGATGAGAAATCAAATTGAATATATTTTACTTCTGTATTTTCTGTCTTTTTTATTCTGGGATAATTTTCTAATTCCGTGCCACCTATTATATTTGAAGTCAGATTAACACTCTGATTTTTCTGTTTTAGGATATATTCTATTTTATAAAAAGTTTTCCCCGATAAGTCGGGCTTTAAGTTGTAAATCTCAAAGTAAATAAATAAAGGTTTTTCCTTTTTAATGGTATTAAAAGGATAAGGAACAACTTTAAGGCCATTTTTAACATCTGGAGATTTTTCATTTGATGGAAATATATTCTCAGAGAACTGGATATCACTGATCATAAGCTTATCAGAACTGAAATCTTTTACGGGAATATCAATTTTAAAAATTCCACCTCTGTTACTTTTTTCATTAATCAATTTCAGAGCGAGCTCTCGTTTTCCAGGGGTAATAATTAGATTTTCCTGATACTTTGATATTGTATTTTCAGAAAAGGAAATATCATTAACAAAGGCTGAATAACTGCGTTTGAATTCTTTTTCTCTCTCAAGGTTTCTATCAAATATAGCATACAAAGCATTATATTGAGTAACATATTTAAGTTCTTTTTTTATAAAATCTTCCTTTTTTAAATAAATCCCGAGATAAATTTCGACCTTTGTTTTTTTATTTTTATTTCTGAATTGAGCGTATGTTGCGGTTATATCCAGGCCTGGTTTAAATGAGTATTTGGGTATATAACGTTCTGGTGGTGCTTCAATTTCAGCAATTTCTCTATTTACAGTGAAATTATAGTAATTGTCCAGAAACTCTTCAACATCATCAGTTGCCAGTTTTTCATAATTTATACTCAGGTTTGCTCTTTCTTTGTAAAGTTCAATCGACGAGATAAGTTTTAAATCCACAGAGAATTTTATATTTCTATACTTATTGGGGATAACTACAATAGCCTCCTTGAGGTCTTTAACCTGTTTGTATATTCCACCAAAATCAACAAAGTCAAATGATAGGTCTCTATGGATAGTGTTATAAACCCAGGATTCATTACCTCTTGAGAATCCTTTTGAACCTCCTGTAGAAATATATCTGCTGTCAGGTGCACCGTATTTTACATATATTTTTCCTCTGTCATCCTGGCTGGGGTATTTATCAGGTGTATAAACTGTTTTCACAAATTTTACTCTTTTAAGGTGTTCTATGAGTCGTTCATTATTTTCAGTTAAAGGGTCGGGGTCTTTTTTTCTCCAGAACATTAAAAGGAATCTGCTTTTCTCATCTAAAGGAAGCTTCTTATATTCGGATTTTTCTTCTTCAGTCATAATTTCTTTTACAAAATCAAACCTATTTTTCAATTCTTCTTTATCTTTAAGGTTTTTTAACCCCTCAAGATAGTACCTTGCAGCGGTGCTATATCGTGAAAATTCCAGATAAATGTCTCCAAGATACAGCTTTGCTTTGTTAAAAGAAGGAAAGTTTTTAATGATATTTTTCAGAATTTTTTCAGCTTTATTATATACTCTGTTTTTGAGGTATTCCCTGCCAAGGATAAAATAAATCTCTGGAGAAGATGGGTCAGTAAACAGGCTCCCTTTTATTTTTTCTTCAATTTCATTTAATTTTTTGTTATTTTTTTCTTTGAAATAAACTTTTATTAAACCTTCAAAGGCTTTTATTGAAGAAGGGTCGAGTTTGATGGCTTTTAAGAAAAGTTTCTTTGCGGAGTTGTATTTTCTTCTTGCGAATTCAAGATTTCCATAATTGACAATGAATGTAATATTATTGGGTTCAATATTTAATGCTTTTTTAAAGGATTTTTCTGCATTTTTAATATTCTTTTTTCCTCCAATTCTGGCATATATTTCTCCCAGAAGATTAAATGCAATGGCGTTTTTCGAATTCTTTCTGGTAAAAAGTTCTAATTTCTTTACGGCTTCTTTTAAGTTCCCGTTATTTTTGAGGGTAATAATTTCTCTAAATATGGTTGTATCCTGAGGGCTTTGATTATAAATGGAAACTGAATTTATACTGAAAATTGTCAGGATAAAAGATAATAAAACTACTTTTAATTTTACTTTCATAATGTTAGGCATTATTTTTTTTAATTTCATTTATGTATGGGAATATTAATGTAAAAGTAGTTTCAGAACCTTCTATTGAA
>QNDJ01000135.1 GCA_003644825.1 Candidatus Zhuqueibacterota bacterium
GAATGTATGTACATTACTGATAGATAATAATTGTATTAGTTGATACCTTCGCAAAATCCTAGAATTAATGCTAACAAGTTTTTTATATTACATCCCGCTCCTACATTGCTCAAAATCTTTAATTTTACCAATTATATTGTTCCTTACAAATCTCTTTATCAAAACCTAAATAGTGAAGCAATCTCTTAAATTATACTGCGCATTATAATCATAAAACAAATGAAGCAAGCAGGAATACCAGGTAAATGTATTACTGTTAATTACCTAATTTAGTTGTTTATAACTCCAGATAAGTAATTTACTAATTTTTCATCCATTTTGCTGTTTTTTGATTATAAAATAAAAAATAAGTTACCCCATTTACAACAGCACCGTCAATTCACCTGTCATTGCGAGCCTGTGCAGGCGAAGCAATCTCCTGATTGTAGGAAAACTATTCACAAACCAGTATTTGTTCTACAGATAGAATTGAGCGTAGATTGCAGATCAGGCACCCTGATTGAAAAAACTCTAAATTTAGAGTTTTCACATAATTCAGGTGTGTCTGTTCAACAAATTTAATTAAATTATATAAATTAAATATTATACAAACCCTCTGTCAGGGTGGTATTTAATCTCTCTGAAAACCAATTACAGGGGGTCAATTATGAAAATAACCAATATATACTATTATTAAACTTAAAATAATAAATAAATTTAAGTATTTAAAACTTAATTATTTCACAATTATTTAAAGTAAAAATAATACAAATTAAGGTAACTCAAGCTTCCAGCTTGAGAATGTAAATAAAATCCAAAATCATCGCTGGCTTGCCAGACCACCAGCAACTTCACCACCATCAATCACAAAATAATGTCCGGTAATAAAACTTGCTTCATCAGAAGCTAAAAATGCAAATAAAGATGCTACTTCATCTGGTCGTCCCAATCTTCCCAGAGGTATTTTTTGTTCACAGGTTCTTATCATCTCCGGTGTATACTCAGCCTCCTGCATAGGCGTTAATATATATCCAGGGCAAACAGCATTTACTCTTATCCTCGGAGCAAGCTCTAAAGCCATAGAACGAGTCAGGGCAATAACACCCGCTTTTGATGCATTATAATCTGCGTAGTAGTGATAACCCATAATAGCATTTGTAGAGCCCATATTCAAAATAACACCCCAGCACCCTGTAACATTCTACGAGCAGCCTGTCTGGATACATAAAACATACCATTAAGGTTAACATCTATTACTTTACACCACTGTTCCGGTTCCAGCTCTATAAAAGGTTTCCTAAAACTTATACCCGCATTATTTATAAGAACATCCAGTCCGTTAAAAATTCTATCCAGTTCAATAAAAGCTTCTGAAATATCTTTTTCAACAGAAACATCAGCTTTTATTGTTTCTCTTAAAGATGGTAATCTTTTTTTTATTTCACTGCATGCTTCTTCATTTTTATCCAGAACAACCACAAGAGAACCTTCTTTTAAAAATCGTTCTGCAGTGGCAGCACCGATTCCACTCCCACCACCTGTTATCAAAACCCTTTTATCTTTCAAACCCTTCATATTTTTTCTCCAGTATTTCTATTTTTAAAATGTTACTTTATAAACAATTCTTTCATTATAACCGGTAGTAACAACAAAGTAATCACATAACATTTTATCCAGTTTTTCATCCCCGGTATCAACCAATAATGGTTTCCCTTTTAGGGAATTAATTTTCTGTTTTGTTGCCACAACAATTATATTTTCTTTTCCAGCATTTTCAATTATTCTGGGGCTCAATTGCTGATTGCCTCTTCCAAATATGTATCCCTGTCCACCAATAGGTGTAACAATCAGTTTTACTCTTTTTCCCTCTGTATATTTCAAAATTTGCTTTTCGTTCAGGTCATTACCTATAAGTTTTTTATTATATATAACATCTACGCCAAGTAAAGTATATTTTAAATTTAATTTTTCCATTATTGGTGCAGTTGTTGTCCCGGGACCGATAACGTAATACCAACCGTCTTTCATATTTTCTATAACATCTTCTGCAATAGCTTCCTGAAAATATTTTTCATCCGCTGAACTTCCTGATTTCATTTTTTGAACAAGCCTTTCTCTGAATGGAATCTTCAAATATCCGTACAGTCTGGTATTCAATCTACCGGCTCTATATGAATCCTCATCAATATCCAGAATTTCAACATCCT
The DNA here is from genome assembly GCA_003644825.1 of Candidatus Zhuqueibacterota bacterium. Taxonomy (GTDB): domain Bacteria; phylum SM23-31; class SM23-31; order B21-G16; family B21-G16; genus B21-G16. The sequence goes on from QNDJ01000135.1 coordinate 2,187, forward strand.
TTACCTTTCTTACTCTGTTTTTAAGATACAACTCAGCAAGGTCACCTGCTCTTTCAGGATTGCAGGCAAAAACCGCAGAATATATCTTTACGCCAGCAGGTATACCGAGAACCACCATCCCATCTCCCACTGCATCATATATATCTCTTGCGGTTCCATCTCCACCAGCAAAAAGCAAAAGGTCAACTTCTAAATCCATAAACTCTTTAGAAGCTTTTTTTGTATCATTAGCTGTGGTCTTTCCTGTCTTTATAGACCCTATAACCCTGGGTAAAAAACCACATTTCTTTGCAATATTTTCACCCATCTCCGAAGGATATGTTATTATCTCAATTTCGTCTTTTATCATTTTAAGCCTGGCTAAAGCTTTTTGAGCCCGTTTTTGAGCTACGGGTTCTGCCCCCAATCTTTTTGCTTTTTTAAGTATATTCAATCCATCTGTTCCCTTAAGTCCTACTTTACCACCCATTCCGGCAACAGGATTTACAATAAAACCAAGTTTCTTCAAATTCAATTATCCTTTTTTATGTTTTTTCAAGTATGCTCTCCAGGTAATAGCCCATTTAGACGGGTTATCGAGAGACTCGGTGTTGATTTTATGAATTACACTTCTATGAGGTGCATTTTTAACAATATCTGGGGTTTTATATGCTTCTTCAGCAACTCTCTTTAAACCTTCAATATACTCATCTATTTCAGCCTTTGAATAGGATTCAGTGGGTTCAAGAGTAAAAGGTTCTGGAACTATAAAGGGATGATGACTTGACCACATATGAAACCCATAATCCACCATTCTGCGGGTAACATCTTCTGTGGTAATACCGGTTTCCTGAGTAAGTTTTTCCCAGCTATATCTGACCTGTTCAACCCGATGTTTTCCCTCTGCATAAGGCGCATCAGCACCGGGGATTTCTTTTACTTTTTTCATCAGATAATTATTATTGAGAACCGCAATTCTCGCAACCTCTTTTAATCCTTCATCACCCAAACTGATAATCCAGGCATAAGCCCTAACTATTGCAGATACAACACCATAATACTGCCTTACCTTACCTATACTATAAGGAATATCATAATTAAAATAGTATTTTTCTCCATTAAATTCTACAAGTGGAACAGGTAAAAAGTTTAAAAGTTTTTTTGTTACTCCAAGTGCACCGGTCGCAGGCCCACCACACCCGTGAGGAGATGAAAAAGTCTTATGCAGATTAAAAAAACACATATCAAAATCAGCCTCTTTTGAGCGGGTTATTCCCAGGATACCATTCGCATTTGCCTGATCATATCCACACAATCCACCTACATCGTGAACTATCTTTGTAAACTCAGCTATTTTTGGATTAAAAATACCGGTATCTTCCGGGTTGGTAATTAATAACCCTGCTGTTTTTTCAGAAACGACTTTTTTTAATGCTTCGATATCCGGTATTCCATTCTCATCAGGATAAATATAAAATATCTTATAGCCCATTACAGCAGGTGCCGCTGCATCTGATGGATGAGAAAAAATGGTGGTAATTATCTCATTTCTTTTCTCTGATTCTCCCTTAAATTTATGATAAGCTTCAATTATTGATGCCATTGTTAATATTGCCTGACTACCACCACCGGGCTGAAAAGTGAATCTGTCAAGCCCGGAAATCTCCCGCAAAAACAAATCAAGTTTATACATTATCTCTAAAATACCCTGAACGGTGCTCTCATCCTGATAAGGATGAAGCTCCGTAACTTTAAGCGAAGTGGCAAATTTCTCATTTATCTTGGGGCTGTATTTCATTGTGCAAGTTCCCTGGCCTATATCTACATTCAAGTCCGCTCCAAGGGTCTCCTGAGATAACCTAAGGTAATGTTTTAAAACTCGCATTTGTGAAATCTCTGGAAGAGCTGGCGGGGTCTTCCTTATCATATTCTCTGGTAATTCTGATATTTCATCTCCTGCAATCTCTTTTATTTCTTCTTCTGCTTCAGGCATTATTATTCCTTTTTCACCTTTATTACTCAATTCATAAATAATTGGTTCATCCCATTTAGCCTGATGAAATTTCCTGAGTTTCGATTTCATAATAATCTCCTATGATAAAATTAAAAATTTTAATCAACCTAAACATTCATTTAATGATTTTATCAGTTTATCAATATCTCCTTTAGAATGTATTTCCGTTACACAGTATAATGCACACTCACCAAGTTCTGGAAATTCGTTAGAAATATCTTTTCCTCCAAAAATACCTTTTTCAAGTAACTTTTTATTAACATCCTTGACTTTTTTACCGGTATCATTAAAATCTACAACAAATTCTTTAAAATGTGCCAACTGAATTAATGGAATTTTCACTCCGTTAATTTCCGATATTTTTTTCATTGTATACCTTGTTTTCTGAATTATTGTTCTGCCCAATTTTTGAATTTCATAGGGACCAAGCAATGCCAGATAGACACCAGCAGTAATTCCCCAGAGAGCAGATGCAGTGCCCACAAACTCTTTTCCTTTTTCCCTGCTACCGAATGATGTTCTATCATAAGTTACATCACCAAACCCGTATTCACCTTCTACAGATGTTAATGTTATCCCGAAAAGCCTTGATGGATATTCCATCACGAACTGTTCTTCGTCCCGAGTGGCAATAAAACCAGCAAGACCACCACCAAACTGCATACGAATGCCAAGAGGCTGTAAATCACCACAAACTATGTCAGCACCATAATTCACCGGCGGAACCAGTATGCCCAGTGAAATGGGGTCTACACCTATTATACTTAAAGAATCGTATCTATGTGCTATATCCGAAATAATCTCACCCTGGTCCTCAATTATCCCAAAATAAGAAGGATTCTCAAAATAAATACCCGCTACTTTTGACGATATTTTACTCTTTATATCATCAATATTAATTTTACCAATTCCCTGGTTACACTCTATTAAACTGATTTTTATATCGGGTTTACAATAATTCTGGATTATTAATAATCTTTCTGGAGATATATTTTTTGAAACCAGCATTTCAGACCGACCTGTAATTCTTGCTGCCATTCTGATTGCTGTACTGGCTGCCTGTCCCCAGTCGTAAGTTGGAACATTTACAACATCCATATCCAGAAGTTCACCCATCATACTTGCATATTCAAAGAGAGCCTGAAACCTGCCGTGGTCTTCATAAGGTTCACCAGCATAAGCCGTTAAAAATTCCGACCTCTGATTAATCTCATCACAGATCGCAGGAACATAATGCTGCCAGCATCCTCCACCTAAAAAACTTATACATTCTTCACAGGTCTTATTTTTCTGCAAAATCTTTTCTACATGCTGTTTTAAATCATATTCAGAAACCAGAGGAGCAGGAATATTCATTTTTCCTTTAAACCTCAAATTTTCAGGAATTTCTTCATAAAGCTCTTCAATATCCTTTACACCAATTTCTTTTAACATTTCAGCTTTGACTTCAGGCACAGAATTGGGAATATA
>QNDJ01000136.1 GCA_003644825.1 Candidatus Zhuqueibacterota bacterium
AATTATATCTGTTGTTTTTATTCTTTTATTATATAGTATTAATTTAAATTCTCAGTATAGAGAAAAAGTTATTTTTTATGATGACTTCAACAAATATAAGAATGGTTCCAGTGGTTTACCGGTGTGGATTCCTGTAAAAGGTGAATGGAAAATTGTAGATGGAAAATATTACCAGGGGTCGCATAAATACGATTGTGGAGCAATGTTGAACATTTTCCTGAGTGGAGATTATATTATTGAAACCTCTATAAGGTATATTAATGGAGAGCCTGGGGCAGGATTTTTCTTTAATTCTGAGAGTTTTGAGAAAACAGAATTTTCTCAAATGTTGAGATTTGAATCATCAAAGTCAATGATTCTCGGGAAGTTTTCGCCATCAGGATATGATGCAACATCGGCAGTAAAAGTGAAGTTTAATGACCATAAATGGCATAAACTGAAAGTTTACGTAAACGGAGAAAAATACAGATACTCTGTTTATATGGATGATAAAATTGTAGCTGAAGATATACAGCTATTTTATAATTCTGGATTTCCGGGTCTGGAATGTTCGGGAAGTGAATTTGAATTTGATGATTTTAAAATTATAAAGGTTATTACAGGGTACAATCCTTCTAAAATTCACTGGGTAAGAGATTTTATTTTTGATAACAATAATAATCTGGTTATTCCTGATAGAATTAATGGCCTGATAAGGATATTTGATTTAAAGGGAAATGTTTTAAGAGAGGTAGGCACTCCTGAAAAGCAATTCGGGCAACTGAAAGCCCCGGCTCTTATTACATTAAGTAGTTCAGGGGATTTTATTGTTATGGATAATGCACGAAAAGTGATTCATATTTTTGATAAGAAAGGGGTATGGAAAAATTCCTTTGGTTCGAGTGGAAAATTTTTTAATCCGGTTTCTCTTGCAACTGATGATAATGATAACATTTTTGTTCTTGATAACGGAGATAATAAAATTAAAGTTTTTAATATTCAGGGAAAATTTGTTGCAGAGTTTGGGCAAAATAGGTTGAAAAATCCTTCTGATATGTGTATTTCAGGTGGGAAAATTTATATTGTTAATCGGAATGATTTTCGTGTAGAAATATATTTATGGGATGGAGTAAAAGCAAAATGGATTTCTTTTATTAGATATGGTTCAGGTAACTGCAGGGGAATAGCGGTGAAAAATGATTTTATATATTTATCGATTGATAATAGTGTTAAAAAAATTGATTTTAAAGGAAATGTGAAGAAGAGTTATTTATGTAAATCTATTGGGTATTTTTATCCCTGGAAGTTGAGATTTGGTCCTGACAATAAATTATATATCAGTGATTATTCAGGAAGCAGAATAATAATTACTGATAAGAACTTAACGGATATTGATGTAAAGATAGATTTTCTTAAATCGGATGAAGTTTCTATTGAGTGGAAGACCCCGGAGGTTCTTTCTTCAGAAATTGTTGTTAAAAAGGACAGAAAAGAGTTTTTGAGAAAAAAAGATGAAGAAAAGCTGTTGCATAAATTTGTATTATCTGATTTGGGATTTTCCAGGAATTATAGGTTTCATATTAAACCGGTATTGAATTCTATACCTTCTTATGATGGGTTTTCCAGAGAGTTTTCTTTTACTACTAAAGCTGGTAAAGGAACGAAACAATACTGGCATTTTCCTGCTGTTGCTTTGATTTTTACAAATGTTTTCGATAAAAAAACGATGAAGGACACATATCCTCCAATGCCTCCTCTTGAGAAAAGAGAGATTGAACGATTTATAAAACAGATTAAAGATGCCGAAAGGTTTTACTGGTTTACTTCTAACCTGAATTTTCACCTTGATGTTGATATTATTGTTGTGGATGATAAACTGGAGAGGAGTGAGGTATTTGATAACAGCCCTTATTATTATCCATTAAAGGATGTTATAATTAAGTATATAACAGAAGCGGGAAAGAGAGTCTCAGATTACTACGGGGTTCTCTATATGGTTTGTGTGAGGGATTATGATGAGAAGTCCGGTCATTATTATCTCAGGGGGAAAGGCGGAGCTTTTACAGAAGGGATAAATACTGGAGATGGATATGGAATTTCCTGGTGGGAAGTTACAAAAAAAGACCATAGCTCCGGAAATAACTGGTTAATGACTCATGAATTCAATCATCAACTGGATATTCTTTTTTTGAATGGTGGTCATCCTGAATACTGGTTCAATCATTTTAATCCGAATATAGGGACAGCGGCAAAGTTTGGAGAGCATTTTGATGGAAATGCTTATATTATGAGGATGGTTCCCCGGATGAACTGGCTGGATTTAAAATCGGGAGACCTGAGGGTTACTGCTGATAGGGATGAGGATGGTATTCCGGATGATGAACCTTGTTTTCCTGCTGATGAAAAAAGACTCGGAAGTAGCCCTTATTTAAAGGATACTGATGGTGATGGGCTTTCGGATTTTGATGAGATTGCAGTTTCAAACTGGATTGTTGAAGGTGTTGGTGAAACTTACGGTGGAAAGAGGATTTTCCCTGATTTGAATAATCCAGACACTGATGGTGATGGTATACCTGATGGAAAAGACCTATATCCGGTATATCCTTTTAAACCGGAAATAGAATACAGAACTCCGATGATTGATGGAATTTTCTCTGAAGGTGAATGGACAGAATTTGCCGTGTTTGATGACCCTGCTGTAAAAGCAGAAATTTTTATGAACTGGGACAGCACTAAATTTTATATAGGGATAATAACTGACAGAAAAATTCCTTTTAAAGTTCAGATTGATTTCAATGCTGATGGATGGTTCATTGGAAGGGATAATTACCTTGTAGAAGTTGAAAAAAATAGTAATGGAAAATTTTCTTATAGTGTGAATATTTTCAATGCATCTGATTTAAAGCGATGGCCCTTTATGGATAGGGAGTTAAGTAAGAAAAAGAAAATTGATTTTGCATATTCAAAAAAAGATAATAAATATTTCTTTGAGATAGGAATTCCACAAGACCCTGATACAGGTATTGACCTTTTCAAAAATGAAATAATAAGTTTTAATGTAGGTTTTAAAGATAAAAATAAAAATAATAGATACTTAACGTTATTTGAACCAAATACTTTATTTGATGCGAAGTTAATTGTTCATTAATTATATAAAGAAAATCAGAAGAATCTTAATTCTCTAAAATCTGGATTTTTATTTTTTAGTTCTGATAACTTTTACATCAGCCCAATTGGCGTGGTCATAATTTATGCCATCACCTGCATCTGCTACATGAAGTTTTAACTTATCAATTCCTGAAATAGTGATTGATACTTTAACTGGCAGGTCATTTCTCTTCATTATCGGGCTTTTCCATAAAAGTTTTCCATCTCCAAAAACTTGAAAGATAACGCTTGATTTTACATTTCCCTTCATATTAGCGTCGATTCCGACCTCTGCCTTAAAGATATCAAACTCTCCTTTCAGGTTATATATAATATCGGATACTGCATGGGTTCCAATTCCCTTTTTGTAGGTTTTATTTGCAATTTTTATTGGATAACCATCTATGGACTTGTTCATTCTGGTAGTACCCCAGCCAGATGTTGCTAAATCCGGTGTTACATCTGAAAGGTAGACTTCTTCAGGTAATAAGTCTTTTATTTTAAAGAACTTAACGGTTCCTTCAGTGCTTTTTTTTCCATCATACCAGACTGTTTTAATTTCAATTTTGTTTTCTGTATTTAGGGAAAGCCCACCAATAATTGCACTGTTAGAAGGGGTATATCCCGAAAGTTTGTTGTTTACATAAACATAATAACCAGCATATAAGTAATAATTATTATTCCAGGTGGCTTTTATTCTGGTAAAACCAATTGGTTCTATTTTTAGGCCCCTTGGTTTACGGACAGGAAAGGAGTAGATACTTGTACTATCGAATGTAACTTTCCAGTTAACCTCTCCTGTTCTGGGGCTTATAATTTCGATTTCACTCCACCCCTGATAATTTTTTATTTTAACAGGGAGATTTTCTGCTGTAGCTTCTTTAATTTTATATGATATTTTTTTCTGAGGGTAGGCAAATCTTATTTTATATGGGTCATTTTTTATTATTCGGCTTTTCCCGGAGTAATATTTTTTTAGACTATTATATTCAAAGGATAAAAGGTCAATCCATCCCTGGGTTATGTGTCTATTTGTGGAGACAAGAACCGGTCTATCTTTTTCAGGCATTATTGTTAGAACCCTACAACTTGCAGGTGATAATTGAGCAAAGTATCCATTTTTCCAGCATCCCAGATATTCTTCATTCCAGAAATCGAAAATGTGCATTTTTGTTTTTTCAGGAAAACCGAGGTCTTTCCAGCTAACATAAATTATATCATTTTTATCGGGGTCAAAGTTAAAAAGACCTAAAACATCATATTTTCGTTCTGATTGATTAATTTTTAAATCCCATATTCTTTTATTTTTTTTAGATGGAAACAGGTCGAAAGGTCTTATATTTAGGGCAGGGTATACCCTTTTCATTATATCTACTCTTTCAGGAGAAAGGTCAAATAATCTATCGCTTGCCATAAGTGCCTGACCGGTAAGCCCCTGAAGGGAAGCCCAGGCACGTGCCATATTCAATGTTAAAGGATGCCTTAGAACCATAACGTCAGGGTCACAATACCAGACTATATTATGAAGATAATAGTATTTCATCGTCGCACTTAAAGAAACCCTGAACCCTTTCCATCCAAGTATAATGTCTCCCCCTGTTCTTGAACCATTCATTATTCCAGTTCCCAGTAAAGGTATGCCCCAGCACCCAAGCAGGTATGTGTCGTTACCTATTGTTTTTCTTATTGTTTTAAGAGTGTTTCTATATAATGTTTCGTAATCATCTGAAGGAGTTTTCATAAAATCTTTTTTATTTTTAAATTCGTTTATAACTATTGGTTGTCCATCTATTTTGAAATATTCATAACCCCATTTATTGTGTAAAGTGTTAAACAGGTCGGATAAGTACTCGTGAGATGCAGGATTAGAAGGATCAATAAGATATGTTCCTTCCCAGGTAGAAGATGCAGATTTTCCATTTTCTTTGAGGAGAAAGCAATTCCATTTTTTTACAACGTTTTCATTACTCTGACCGTGAGAAGCAAGCCATAATCCGGGCAGAAGGCCTTGAGCTTTTATAAATTGAGCGAGCTTATCCATACCAGAGCTGAACCTTTTATCTATAGTTGTCCAATCTCTGTTTTCTCCTAATCCGTGTCCTGTTCCCTGCCATCCGTCATCGATCTGGCAGTATCTGGCACCATATTCTCTGAGGTTTTTTCCGAGCCATTCTGCGTTTTTCATTATTTCTTCTGCCGAAATTTCCTGATAATAGTAATACCAGGAACACCACCCTGACGGGGGAAGTGGAAAGTGTGTTTTATCTATAGGTTTATAATATTTAATACCGAGAACATCTCTGTAATAATTTTTTATTATTTCACCATTATTAAGAGTTACCATATCTTTTATCGGGTCAAATATTCCATCAGCAAGGGGGGTGTTAATGTTACCAAGAGTCATAATGAATAAATCTTTATTTGCGTTATCTTTTATTCTGCAAGGAAAGGGATGAGGCCATTTTTCTTGACTTAACAGGGATAAAGGTGGAATAACCATTAATAGAATAATAAAAA